>JBATTL010000543.1:0-11878 GCA_049670525.1 Thiohalocapsa sp.
GTCGGCGTCGACCGCGCCTTTGCGATTGGTGGTGCCCAGGCGGTGGCGGCGCTCGCCCATGGCACCGAGACCATCCCGGCCTGCGACAAAATTGTCGGTCCTGGCAACATCTACGTGGCTACCGCGAAACGCGCGGTGTTCGGTCAAGTGGGCATCGATATGATCGCCGGTCCGTCGGAGATCCTGGTGCTTTGCGACGGTGCGACCGATCCGGATTGGATCGCGATGGACCTATTCTCCCAGGCCGAGCATGATGAAGACGCCCAGTCCATCCTGATCGCATGGGACTCGGCGTTTCTCGACCGCGTCGCAGCCAGTATCGACGAGCTCCTACCCACAATGGAGCGCCAGGCCATCATTGCCACCGCGCTTAAAAACCGCGGCGCGCTGATCCTGGCCAGGGACGAGGACGACGCCGTCGCCGTTGCCAACCGGGTCGCCCCGGAGCATTTGGAGCTGTCCGTCGCCGAGCCCGAGGCACTGGCCGAAAAGATTCGCCACGCCGGTGCCATTTTCATGGGCCGTCACACCGCCGAGGCCTTGGGGGACTATTGCGCCGGACCCAACCATGTGCTACCCACGTCGCGTACGGCGCGCTTCTCGTCGCCACTCGGTGTTTATGATTTCCAAAAGCGTTCCACCGTCATTATGGCTTCAGCGAAAGGCGCGGCTGAACTGGCGAAGACCGCCTCCGTGCTCGCACGGGGGGAGGGGCTGACGGCGCATGCGCGATCTGCGGAGTATCGAGGGACCACCGACGGCTAGGGAGCAGCGGATTTATCGGCCATCCTGGCCGAAAATTAGCACGGAATGCGAAAATGCGATCTCCGCTTTCCTTCAGCTTCAGTCGCTTGGCGCCTAAGATTGGCGGGCCATCCATGGCCCGCACGGAAGACGCTATAAATCAGCATTTCCCGTGCAGGGGCGGCTCGCCGCTGTCGCCCCTCGGCTGTTTATGGTTCCCCCCTCCACACGCGACGTTATCGCCATGCAGAACCTGATCGAATCCCTGATCCGCCCCGAGATTCGCGCACTGCGCGCCTATCATGTCCCGAATGCCGAGGGATTGATCAAACTCGATGCGATGGAGAACCCATACAGCTGGCCGGACGCACTGCGGGAGGAATGGCTCTCGACCCTGCGCGAGGCCGAGCTAAATCGCTACCCGGATCCTTCGGGCCGCGATCTGCAACAGGCGCTGCGTGAGGCCATGGGTATACCCGGTGACATGGGCCTGTTACTCGGCAACGGATCAGACGAGCTGATTCAGATGCTCGCCATGGCGGTGGCCGCGCCAAGCCGCGTTGATCGCCCCAAGGTCTTGTCGCTTGAACCCGGTTTTGTCATGTACCGGATGATCGCGTTGTTCGCGGGACTGGGCCATGTTGGCGTGCCGCTGCGTGCGGACGACTTCTCGCTCGACCTCGATGCTACATTGGCCGCCATTGCCCGCGAACAGCCAGCGCTGGTCTATATCGCCTATCCGAATAATCCCACCGGCAACCTGTTTGCCCCCACTGATATCGAGCGGATCATCGAGGCCTCTCCCGGCCTGGTCATCGTCGACGAGGCCTACGCCCCGTTCACGGACCAGAGTTTCCTGCCCCGGATCGGCGCATGGCCGAATCTATTGGTCATGCGCACGGTCTCAAAGATGGGTCTTGCCGGGCTGCGCTTGGGTTACCTCGCGGGTCCGACGCAATGGCTGGAACAGATCGACAAGGTACGCCTTCCCTACAATGTCAACGTGCTCACCCAGGCCAGCGCCGTTTTCGCGTTGCGTCACCGGGCCGTGCTCGATGAGCAGACCAACCGAATTCGGGTCGATCGCGCCAGGCTATTCGACGCGCTGACGAAGATCGATGCACTCACTACCTACCCTAGTGACGCCAACTTCATTCTGCTGCGTGCCGAGCCCGGTCGCGCTGGAGCCGTTTTCGGCGGGCTGCGCGAGCGGGGCATTTTGATCAAGAATCTCGACGGCGCCCATCCAATGCTCTCGGACTGCCTGCGCGTCACCGTTGGCGCGCCCGACGAGAACAACGCGCTGCTTGACGCCCTGAATTCGGCGCTGGCTGCCTGACGGCGACGGGTTGCCACGGGCTGGGTCAGCTACCGCGACGCACAGGAGGAGACGCGTTTGCCACCTGACGAGGCGATGCGGTCTTCGATCAGACCTCGCCCTTGATGACGCTGCCGTCGGCCCTTAGCGCGGCTCCCGTAGTCGCCGATGCGAGCGGGCTCGCAGATGCCCAAGTTGTTTATCAGAATCTCGACAGCTGGATACTCCCGGGCCAGTAGCTCGGCTGCTTCAGGCGTCGACAGATCACCCGCGAAATCGACGAGTTCGCCGGTCGCGTTTTGTCGCCGGTCGTTCACACCGCGAACAGGTGCAACGGCAACCCGGTGATGAACCTCAGGAATCGACCGCGGCACCTGCCCTGTTGCGTCGGGCTCTCGGTTTATTGGTCGCTTTCTTGACCGGCTTTCGAGCCGTTGCCCGGACCGCAGTCTTCTTGCGCACCGCCTTCGGTTCTCCGTCGGAGATGGCCAATACCAGCCCCAGACTCAGGAAGGCCGTGAGCAGACTGCTACCGCCATGACTGATGAAGGGCAGCGTGATGCCAGTGAGCGGGATGAACTTGGTCACGCCGCCGACGTTCAGGAACGTTTGTGTCGCGAACACGGTGGCGATGCCGGTGGCGGCGAGCATGCCGAAGGGACTTCGGGCACGGGCGGCGATGGCAAATAGACGCGCGATCAATAACAGAAAGAATCCAAGCAGCAGCGCACTGCCGGCGAAGCCGAGTTCCTCGGCGATGACAGCGTAGATGAAATCGGACTCAGCGATTGGCGTATAGCGGGGGCGTGCCTGGCCAAAGCCCTCGCCCCAGAGACCGCCGGCGTACATACCCGAAAGGCCTTGCAGGATCTGCCAGCCGCTGCCCGTCGGATCCTGGAATGGTTGGGCCCAAGCCTCGATACGGCGTTGGCCGTGACTGAAGAAGGCGAGCATCAGATACCCAGCGACGCCCGCGCCCAGCGAGCCATAGATGAGATAGCCCGGTTGGCGGGTGCCGGCCAAGAGCAGCGCCAAGAGTGCCAGAGTCAGGATCAGGACCATGCCCAGATCGCGCTGCCACATCAGCAGCGCGAGCAGCACTGCGACGAATGTGAGTAGCGGCCAAAGCGTTCGCAGCGGCGGGACTGGAATGGCTCCAGGCCATTTTGATAACGCCCGGACGTGGCGCCCGATAAAGGCTGCCGCGAACAGTATGACCGTGAGTTTCAGCAGCTCGGTGGGCGTGATGAATCCGGCGGCATACACACCACCGCGAAAACGTTGACCCGTGGCCAATAGCAACCCGACCAGCGCCAGGGACAGGAGTGCCCAGAACCAAATGGCCGGCGCCAGCAGACGGTAGCGTCCGCCCATCGCGATGGCCACGGTGGCTGTCATCAGTGCGACCCCGGCCGGCAGCACCAGATGGGTCGTCAGGCTAATCCGCTCACCGATGAATACACCCATGCGGAACTGTGCCAGCAGTCCAATGCCGCAAAGCAGCGCCGTAACAGCGAGCACGAACTGATCGCCGCGGAAACCGAGCGCAGTGAAAACGAGATGTGCAGTGCCGAAGCTGGCGGCGAGAGTCAGCAGTGGCAGCAGGTCGATCCAGCGCACGGCATAACCGTCCTTTGGTCCGGCACCGAGAAGCATCAGAAATCCCAGCGCGATCGCGACCAGCGCCCACAGCAACAGCTGTCGTTCCGGTGCGCGTTGTTGCCAGCGCTCTGCCAGGGTCTCGGGTCGGGCAGGCTTAGCGGGCATGGTGCCGACGATACGCGTGACGGTCTCGCGCTTCGGGGGCGCTGGGCGCAGAGAACGCTGGCGCTAGAATCCGGCTCATTCGAGCAATCCTCGCTCCTGCGCCATCAAAAGCAGTTCCTGGGCAATGGGCGCCGCAACGGTAGAGCCGTAACCGGCGTGCTCCACCATCACCGCGACCGCCAGTGCCGGTCGGTCCACAGGCGCGAAGCCAATGAACCAGCTATGTGGCTCGCCAATCGGGTTCTGGGCAGTTCCAGTCTTGCCCGCGATGGCCAACTCCGGTGCGTCGATGCCGCGGGCAGTGCCTTCGGCGACCACGCGACGCATCATGGACGAAAGACTCGCGGCGGTGCTGCCAGTCATGAAACGTGCCAACGCCTCCGGCGGCTCGGCGGCGGTTAGCCGCGGGCGCATGGCGACGCCGTGGTTCGCGATAGCAGCGGTGATGAGCGCCATGTGCGCCGGGGTCGTCAGCACCTTGCCCTGACCGATTGATGCCTGAGCCAACCCGTATTGGTCGGATCCGGCGATCCGGGAGATACGCCCGGTTCGCATCAGTTGGCGCGCGGAGAGGCTGTCGGTGAGAACGACACGGCTGTTGAACAGGAATCGATCCAGCGTGCGGTGGAATGCATCGTGGCCCGCTTGCACGCCGAGCTGCGCGAAGTAGACATTGGAAGATTTGGTCAATGCCTTGCTGAGACCGATGCGCCCAAAGCCCCGCCAGCTGTTGCCGGATCGGCGCGCGGAATAGTACTCGTGATCACGGATCTTCGGATAGGGTTTGGACGTGGTGAAGCCGTCCGCTGGGCAATGCATGACCGGCGCATGACCGGCGTCCAAGGCCTGAGCCGCCAGCACCACCTTGAAGGTGGACCCAGGTGGATACATGCCGGCGGTGGCGCGGTTGAGCAATCGGGCGCTTGGATCATGGGTGCGGAACAGGTTGGCATCGATCTGGTTCGGATTGAATGATGGGCTGCTGGTCAGCACGCGCACCGCGCCGTCGGCGGGCACCAGCATCACCACGGCCCCAGGCCGTCCGCCGAGGCGCTGATACGCAAGCGCCTGCAGATCGGCGTCCAGCGTGAGTGTCAGGTCGCGGCCCTTGGCGCGCTTTTCCCCGGTAACCAGTTGACGGCCGAGTTCGCCCCATTCGAGCCAGTTCTCTGGCGTGCCGCCGTTGAGACTGACATTCCCGGCAGCTTCCATACCGGATGTGCCGAAGCGGGGGTGAGCGTAGCCGACCACGTGGGCGAAGCCGGGGCCGTAGGCATAGTAACGCTGGACCTCGGTGCTGCCGGGGACTCCGACTTCCCGGCTTTCGGCCAACACCCGACCCCGGTGATCGAGGATGCGGCCACGTTCGATCCAATGGGCGGGGTTGAACTGGCGCCGATCATGGGACTGCATAAAGGCGACAAACTGCTGCCGCGACGTGCCGGACAGCTGCCAGCTCGCCTGATAGGCGAGCACACCGACGAACAGCAGGCCGATGCCGAACACGATCGGACCGTATCCAGCGCGCGGTTTTGCGAGATGCCGCAGCCCGACAACCGTACGTAGGTCGTAGATTTGCTTCAGCAAATAGGCCAGGACCAACAAGAAGGCGAAGTGCAAACCGGCGCGCAGCACGCCCCAGGGCGCAGACAGGAATAGCGAGTTCAGGAGGTCCATTCAGACTGCGGTGTTTCGGCTCATCGAGGCGGTCGGACTGCGGAGTCCCGGGCGAGATCAGGGCCTCCATGCGCAAGTGAAGTCCGATCGTCCGGTCCCGGTCCCTTGGACACTGGCGCCCGGTTCAGCATTGGCGTCATGTCGACGGCGCCTCCGGGGAGCCGGACGTCCATCGACGCTCCGTAGTCTACCAGTCAGGCATGCGGCCATTTTCGCATGTTCGGCGGCAACGCGGTTGGTTGGCCGAGCCAAGGGCGACGGCGGCGGCATCCAGCCGCGCGATGGCAGTCTTCGTAACATGGTGATCAGAATGCGATGCCCCTACAATCTCGACACAGAGCGGGCAATATCGACCAACCCAGCGGGGATCCACGCCATGTCCAGTACGCTCCCACCGCGTCATGCAAAGACCGGCACTACCATCGACACCGAGAAACTCGATCGCGTCGTCGCCCAGGCCCGCCAGGCCAGCGATCAGCGCGCGGTCGGCTATCGCGAGCAGGCGCTTAAGCTCTACCCCTGGGTTTGCGGGCGCTGTGGGCGCGACTTCAACCACGCCAATCTGCGCGAGCTGACGGTCCACCACAAGGACATGAACCATGACAACAATCCGTCGGACGGGAGCAACTGGGAATTGCTCTGCCTGTACTGTCATGACAACGAGCACCAGAAGTACGAGGAGCACCTCGCGGCGGTGGCCGCGGGACATGCGCCAAAAGGGGCCGGCAGATCGACCGGCAGTAGCACAACCCATAACCCTTTTGAGGGTCTTGCAGATCTGCTGAAAAAGGACTGAAACAGTCTGTGATTGGTTGCAGAGTCTGGTCTATGGTGCTAGTCAGCGTCGCTCCGAACAGCCTGTGTTGGGTGCCCCGGGCTCCGCGCGTCGCGACCCTCGCGACGCTGATCCCGCCCCATGCGGTACCGAGTGGCCGTCCCGGCGGCTCCGTGTATCAACGTGGACAGGCTTCAGCAATGCGGATCGCAATGACCGAGAGCGTACCCGTTGGTCACCCACCACCGCCCCGACGAGTGTTGGACTTCGCGAACTCATCCCAACCTCCCCGTGAGGCGGCAATCGGTGGGCCGAGACAATGGCGAGGCAATAGGGTTCAGTCGCCGGCTTCGCTGCCATCCACCATAACGTCTGCCTGATCCTGAAACTCACACAGTGGACGATCCAATACACATGCAGTCACTCACGATGTTCCTGCTGGCGGTCACCGTTGGCGCCGCCGTCTTTTTCTATTTGCGTAGCAGACGCGCCCTGGATCGCCTTATCGATCAGCGCGAGACCAAAAATCAGCAGGATTCCGCGGACATTGGGTCAAAGCCGGATCAAGACTCCTGAATGCGGGCTAGCCAACTGGGCACGCGCCATGCAAGGATCGGCATCGCCAGATGCCGATTTCTTTCCAATCATCAACGGAAAAGGCCTATCAGCAATTCCGCGGCCTGGTCGACGCCGGTGGCCGGTATCGGCTCCACCGGGCCGGCCTCGAGCAGTTCCTGTAATGGGGCGCTAATGCCACCGGCCGCGAGATCGTCGGCGCTGACGGAGCGAGTGGGCACCCGTGCCGCGAGCCAGTCGATCAGATAGGGTTCTTCGGGCCAATCGCCGCGGGGTACGTAGAGCACGGGGATCCCATTGCAGGCAGCCTCGGCAAAGGTGCCATAGCCGGGCTTGGTCACGATGGCATCGCAGGAGGCCAGCACGTCGAGGACGTCAATCCCGGTGCCGCCGATGACGTGACAGTCGGCGCGGCCAGCGGCGGCTTCCACGTCAGGCGTCAGCAACTGGACGCCTGCTGGCAGCGACTGTTGATCGCTGAGGCGAAGGCCTCCAGCGCCACCGAATTGCATCAGGACCAGCCGTTGGCTTGAGCCGATACCCAGCCGTGCACGGACGGCGTCGGGGTCCCGGGGACGGCGGGTGGCGATGGGCCCCACATCGCTGCCATTCGGCAGCCAGTGCATGGGCATCGACGGTTCCGGGCGGATGAATAGGTCGGCGCCGGCATAGGCGGAGCGCATGCGCTCCGCCAACGGGGGCGGCATGAGCGAACCAACCGGGCTTTCGGCCAGAATGTCGTGCCAGTTCAGTGAACAGAGCCCGACCGAAGGGATGCCAAGTGCGCGCGCGGCCTCAAGCGGAAGCCAGGGCACATCGGCCAGCAGAAGGTCCGGCGGGTTTTGCTCCAGCACAGCACGTTGCCGTGCCAGATGCCGCGCCTGGTCGGCGTCGAACGCCCTATAGAGGTCGAGCCCTTCCCGCCAGCGTGCCTGTAGCGGCCCGTCCATCGGTAGCGCCACATCTGCTGCCAGATCGATGTGTCGGTAACCCGCGGGCATGCGTGCTTGGGCAAAGGCCTGTGAGACGGTGCCCTGCAACGTGATGCACAGGCCAGGGATATGCCGGCTTAGTAGGCTGGCGATGGGTGCCACTTGCGCCATGTGGCCGTAACCGTGTGCCGTGACTGCAATGAAGAGATGGGACATGGGCGCAAATCGAATTTGTCCAAGACCGCTTTGGTCAGTGCCGCGGACCTCGGCGATGACGTTGCGGGCACGGTGAGAAACTGTCACCGTTGAGTATCGTCGACGTCGCTCGGCGAAAAGGCGATCTCCGCCTTGCCCGATATTCAATCACCGAGGAGCTTGAATATCGCCGTGCGTCCTTGGTGTCGCGCGGGCACATTGGTTTTCAAGTTGCCCGTGTCGCGTATCGCATAGGAATAGACCCAAGCGCTCGAATAACGAGGGTTTAGTAGTAGACCCTGTCGGCGACGCCGTTGATGACCGACACCCGCGCGATCCCCTTCTCGCCCAGCGGGCAGATGTAATTGACGATGATGACGGTTTGGACGCTCCGTTCGCCATCGGCCCACGCTTCGGAGGCCGATGCGAGTCCACCAGAGTCGTGAAGACGGCAACCACAGTTCGCGAGCTGCGCCGTGGTCATGCCGGGCTGCGGTAAGCAATAGTCGCGTTTTTGCTGCGAGCCCGAGGCGCAAGCAGCCAGCGCCGGGATGAGAATCAGCACGGCGACCGCACGCGAGCCGGCAGTCCGGCTGACTCGCGGTCGATCACGCGTCGTTCGATCGCGCAGCATTCCGGGTGTCCGCGAGCGCGTCGCGTAGCGCGTCTAGAATCACTTTGGACGCCTGCTCCACATTGAGTTCAGGCACTTCCCAACGCATGATGCGACAATATTTTTTCACCAGATGCTGCACGTCGTGATCCAGCACTCGGCGATAGCGCTCGATTTCCAACTGCTCCAGGTCCGCCATGATTTGCCGTCCTCAGAGTTGTTGAGCAACAGTCAGTCGGTCGGCCCAAGACGACCTCCCCTTTCAGCCATACGGCGCGCGAGCCTTGCGTTCCGAACAGGCGCATCAAATTAGACCCCTATTGGGCCGGTGGCAACCGCCCGTAACCAGCGTATGCGCCATTTCCAGGTTGCGGTGAGTCGACCAGTATCGGCCTTTCGGGCCGACGGTTAACGATTGTTAACCTGACGGCAATCCGGGCGTAACGCGTCCGCTGCAATGATGGAATGACAGCGATCAGCTTTTTCGGCCAGGTGTCGAAGACCGGCCGCAGGCTCCACCAGACCGAGAGGTAGGCTCCATATGAATCTAACAGCGCATGACATCAACAGGGTCGAACGGGTGCGGGTCCAGGCAATGCGGGACGCAAGCGCGGTTGCGCCGCAACAGCGCGACATGTTCCGCCGTGCGGCCATTGCAGGCGCGGTCGCGCTGACGCTGGCGCTCGGCGCCACCTTCGCCAACATCGACAACGCCAATGCGGAAAAGGCCTTAACCGACGGGGCGCTGCAGCAGCCGTTGGAACAGCCAGCCGGCCCGCCTGGCTTCGCGGACGTCGTCGAGCGCGTCACGCCAGCCGTTGTCAACGTCACGGTCGCGCAAAAACCGATCCAGCGCATGTCGATGCAGGGTCGCGAGTTGCCCGAGGGCTCACCGATGCATGAGTTCTTCAAGCAATTCGGCGGGCTGCCGGACATGATGCCCCGTGAGCGGGAGGGCGAAGGCTCCGGCTTCTTCATTAGTGCCGACGGATATATCGTCACGAATAATCATGTGGTCGAAGGCGCCGAGCGCATCGAGGTGACGCTGGCGGATGGTTCAACGATCGATGCCAAAGTGATCGGCCGTGACCCGAAGACCGACTTGGCGCTGATCAAAGTCAACGCGGATAGCCCACAACCCTATGTCGAGCTGTCCGACAGCGCCGCAGCGCGTGTCGGCGACTGGGTGTTGGCCATCGGCAACCCGTTCGGCCTCGGCGGCTCCGTCAACGCCGGTATCATTTCCGCGCGGGGACGCGACATACGATCCGGTCCTTACGACGATTACCTGCAGATCGACGCGCCCATCAACCGTGGCAACTCCGGCGGACCACTATTCGACGCTCGCGGCCGTGTGATTGGCGTCAACACCGCCATATTTTCGCCCAGCGGCGGAAACATCGGCATCGGCTTCGCCATTCCCGCCGAGACTGTTGCAGACGTCATCGATCAGCTCAAGACCAACGGACGCGTTGAGCGTGGCTGGCTCGGCGTCCAGATTCAGCCGGTCACCGAGGCGGTCGCCGCCAGTCTGGGGCTTGATGAGGTCGGGGGCGTTTTGGTGGCTGACGTGTTGGACGACAGCCCGGCCGAGGCCGCCGGCGTGCGCAGCGGCGACGTCATCGTGCGAGCCGCTGGCGAACCGATGGAAGAGTACCGCGACCTGACCAAACTCGTCGCCAGCATCAATGCTGGCACGAAAATCGACCTTGAAGTGGTCCGCGGCGGTAAGGTACGTGTCATCGACGTCACCATCGGCCGCATGCCGGGCAACGATTTAGCGAAGAACGAGCCGACCGCAGCAGACAGCGACGAGCCGCGCATCGGTCTGTATCTGGCCCCGCTGACCCCAGAGACGCGCGTCGAGCAGGGCATCGGTGAGGGCTCCGTCGGCGTTCTGGTGGCGCAGGTCGAAGCGGGCAGTCCCGCCGCGCGCGCTGGCATCGAGGCGGGGAGTTTGATATCGATGGTCGGCCAGAAATCCGTCTCAACCCCTGCGGAAGTTTCCCAGGCCGTCCGCGACGCCGCCAAGCAGGACCGTCCGTCCGTATTGTTGCGTGTGGAGAAGGACGGTGAGCAGCGTTTCATTGCCGTTCCATTCGCTTAGCGGACGACTCGGGCTGGAACTCGGACCTGAGGCTCAGGCTCCGAACGCCCGGTTCATGCTCGCCCGGCCCGCGGAGCCAAGATCGGCGCATCGGGGATCAGCGCATCGGACTTCCGATGCCACAACCAGCGAACAGCGGCGGTTAGGGATATCGATGAGGGTTCTGATCATCGAAGATGACGCACAGCTCGCGGCCTATTTGGCAAAAGCCTTTGGCGAGGTCGGCGCCTTGGTTGAGCACACCGCTGACGGTCGCGATGGGCTGTTGCGGGCCGCCGGCAACGACTACGACGTGCTCGTGGTCGATCGCATGCTCCCGTCGTTGGACGGTCTCGGGATCGTCAGGACGCTTCGCGCATCCGGCGACAAGACGCCGGTGCTCATCCTCAGCGCCCTGGGTGAGGTCGATGATCGCGTCGACGGTCTGCGGGCCGGTGGCGACGACTATCTGGTCAAGCCCTTCGCCTTTTCGGAGCTGCACGCCCGCATCGAGGCGCTGCTGCGCCGTGCAGCTCCGGAGGACCAGCCCGAGACAAGGCTCGCCGTGGCCGACCTCGAAATGGACCTGCTTACGCGCGAGGTGATCCGCGCCGGCCAGCGCATCGCGCTGCAGCCGCGGGAGTTTCGCCTGCTGGAATACCTGATGCGTCACGCGGGACAGGTGGTCACCCGCACCATGCTGTTGGAGCATGTCTGGGACTACAACTTCGATCCCCAGACCAACGTAATCGATGTGCATATCAGCCGGCTGCGAGGTAAGGTCGACAAGGATTTCGATCCGCCATTGCTGCAAACGGTCCGCGGCGCCGGTTACGTCTTACGGGTGCCCTAGCGAAATCGGCGTCGCCGGGGTGTTCAGTGCAGATCAGGTCCTGATGCCGCGAAGGTCGGCACAGCGTCAGCATGCATTACGGACGCGCTCCGCAGCCGAGCCGATGATTGACTGATCGATCATTGACGCGGGCGATTCGGCCCGCCCCCGATGCGGTCAATCGCACCACCGCGGTGTAGACCCATCTACCGAACATGACTGCATCAACCCCATCGGCGAACCCGAACACGAGGCGATCGTCCGGTAGTGCCCGTGCCGTGATGGCGAGCTTCACATTCCGCTTGGCGTTGCTCTACGTCCTGCTATTGTGTGTATCGGTTGTGATCCTGCTCGGCTTTATCT
>JBATTL010000544.1:0-7538 GCA_049670525.1 Thiohalocapsa sp.
GTCGTCGTCGGGTCCGCGCCGCCAGGGCGATTTGCATCGGTCATGGTTGGATCAAGGGTTGGATCAAGAGTCCCTGGCGGCGCGGCGCCGTTGTTGAGTTGCGGCGCTTCTCGGGACGCCTGGTCGGAGAACGCGGGTAGTAATCTGCAGGCGCGACGGTCATGTACAGGGGGAGTCGGCCGGTAAGCCGGGTTCTGTCGTGGACAGTCATTCATCTGGGACGCACGTCACCGCGCGCCTCGTGCGACCTACCCGGGAACACCCGCGGGCCACGGGCGACGGTACGAGACCGCGTGCTCCCCTATTTGGTCTTGCTCCGGGTGGGGTTTACCGTGCCGCCGCGTGTTGCCACCGGCGCGGTGCGCTCTTACCGCACCATTTCACCCTTACCGCCCGCGAAAGCGGGGTAGGCGGTTTGTTTTCTGTGGCACTTTCCGTGGGCTCGCGCCCCCCAGGTGTTACCTGGCACCCTGCCCTGCGGAGCCCGGACTTTCCTCCCCCCGCGCCCAGCCATAGGCCAGACCGGGGAGCGACTGTCTAGCCGACTCCCGGCGTTGAGTGTATCTGGCCCTGCGGCTCTGGCCAATGGGCAGCAGGGGAAGCGGGATCCGAAGACTGTCTCGCCAGCGACGCGAAAGGCCCGAGCAGATTGCTTTCGCGGCACCGCGCCGGATTGCTCGGCCGGCTTCAGCCTTCAGACCCTCCATCCCTCGCCGCCAGGGCCTTTTTGTACAATCGGTTCCGGTTGCCGCCGGTGATGCGTACCGTCAGCCCGACCGCCTGCTTCAGTGGCAACGCTTCGGTCAGAATACCTAGGATGCGCTGTTCCTCATTGCCGTCCCGATCCTTGGCGTCACGCCTGTCCCCTTGCACCAGGATCACCAGCTCACCGAGCTGCTGTTCGCTGTCGCCCGCGATCCGTTCGGCAAGTTCGGACAGATCGGCGGACATGAAGGTCTCGAAGCGCTTGGTCAGCTCGCGGGCGACCACCGCCGGGCGGCACCCAAATGCCTCCGCCATGGCCCGCAGGGTCGCGGCGACACGTCGGCCACTTTCATAGCAGATTAGCGTTCCAGGCTCGTCCGCGAGATCCGTGAGCCAGGCATCACGTGCAGCTTCAGTTCGCGGCGGAAACCCCAGGAACAGGAAGCGGTCGCTTGGCAGGCCTGCGGCGGATAGAGCGCAAATCACTGCGCTGGGGCCCGGTACTGGCACCACGGCCAGTCCCTGCGCCCGGGCCGCCCGTACCAGAACAAAACCGGGGTCACTCACCAGTGGGGTGCCCGCATCGCTAATCAGCGCAATACGCTTGCCGTCCGCGAGCAGAGCCAGAAGCCGCGGCGCCGCCTCGTCTTCATTGTGTTCGTGCAACGCAACCAGCGGCGTATCCAGTCCCAGGTGACGCAGCAGCGGACGGCTGTGGCGCGTATCCTCGCACGCGATCAAGTCCACGTCGGCTAACACCTTACAAGCTCTCGCGGTGATATCCGCGAGATTGCCGATCGGTGTTGCCACCACGTATAGTACGCCCGCCGTTCCCGCCACTTTTGTCACCCCTCTTCTGCCGATCGAACCTGGAGATGGACATGCCCCGGAAGACCTCCGCCACGCGCAAGTGCCCCCGCGTCTGCTCCCTCTCCGCGGCGAGCCACCCGTTCGTCCCGCTTCCGGTCGCAATGATACTGCTCGTCGCTCTGTCACTGACAGGATGCGCTATCGATCCGGCCAAAGACGCCGAACGCGTGCTTGCCGATGTCCCGAACTCGGCGCTGGCTGAGGCGCGAGCCCTGGAAAGTGGCGGCGAACCCGCGAAGGCCGCCGAGGCCTATTTGGAGTTGGCTGAAACGGTATCCTCCCCAGCGAAGGAACAGCTCGAATTGAATGCCGCCGAGGCCTTGCTGACCGCGGGCGATTCGAAGGCAGCCAGCCAAGTACTAACCGGCATCAACAAGAGCGAGCTGACGAAAACCCAGCGCGAGCTCGTGCTGCTTTTGGATGCCGAGCTGGCATTGCAGCGTGGACGGGCCTCCGAGGCCATCACCACACTGAAGCGGATCAACAAGGGCTCACTGCCGACGGACCTGAAGGCCAAGTACCTGGGCACCGAGGCGGCTGCCTACAGACTCAACAACCAGATCTTGCGGGCCGCGAAGAGCCTGGACGAGCTGGACAAGCTGCTTAAAGACAAACCGAGCGCGCGTCTCGACAACGAGGTATCACTGCTGTTTACGCTGGCGACTTTGGGTCAGAGTGGACTCAAGGATGCGATCCGCACAAGTGGTGGGCGGATGAAGGGCTGGGCCGAATTGGCGGCGATGTTCAGCGAATACGGGGCGCCAAGCCCGAAACTGGACGCCGCGTATCGCAACTGGCGCTCGGGCCACCGCGGCCATCCGGCGCTGGCGAATCTGCCCCAGGGGTACTTCGCGACCTTGGCTGGCGGTTATTCCGCCGGCACCGACGCGCTGGTCTTGCTGCCGAGCGGCGGTCGTTTCGGCATCGCCGGCGACGCCGTCAAGGACGGGATAAAGGCCGCCTATGACGCGGATCGCAGCGGCAATCGGCCGAACCTAAGCTATCGCAGCAGCGGCTATAACGCTGGCGTCGACGCCGGAGCCGACCTGGTGATCGGCCCGCTGGAGAAACCATCAGTGGCATCGCTTGCGTCGCGCTCATCCCTCCCCGTCCCAACACTGGCGCTGAACCGCTCCGGGGGGAGTTCGACAGACAACCTGTTCCAGTTCTCCCTGGCGCCCGAGGACGAGGCCGTCAACGTCGCCAATTACGCCCGCAGCGCAAACCTTCAGACGGCAGCGCTACTTTATCCCCAGGGTCCGTTCGGCGATCGGCTTGCCAATGCGTTCCGTAGTCAGTGGCGAACCGTCGGCGGGCGCTTAGCGAGCCAGAGGGCCTATGCTCCCGGCGATAGCAGTTACAGTGCTACCGCCAACGCCCTACTCGGCGGCGATAAGGCCGATTTTGTGTTCATGGTTGCGACGACCAAGGACGCCCAGGTCCTGTACGCGTCTTTGCGCGACGCGGGCGTCAAGATGCCGGTGGTCGCCACTTCCCACGTCTACAGCGGCGATTTCGATCCGATCCGGGACGGGGCGCTGTCCGGACTGTATTTTGTCGACATCCCCTGGATGCTCGACAACGAACGCTCGGACTCGCTCTCACGTAAGGCATTGCGCGACAAACTGCCCAATGTCAGCGGACCGCTGGCTCGACTCTATGCGATGGGCATCGACGGTTATCGCCTGGCGCCGCGCATCATTGAGATGGGCAACAGTCCCGGCACCTTCTTCCCCGGTGAGACCGGTGGGCTAACGATCGACTCCCTAGGCCAAATCAGACGTCGGCTCATGCTGGCGCAGTTTACGGGCTCCGGTCCGCAGGTTCGAAGCACCATCGAGACTGTTGTCAGGCCTGCTCGGGGGAAAAGCGATACGGCGGAGGAAGGCGAGGACGCCAACGGCGAGCCGGAGGCGGCGACCGGCGAATCCGAGCAATAGTCCCGACCGGGCATAGGTGACACCGCCTGAGCATTGCACAGTGGGCCAGCATCGGATTTGAATCGTGTTCGGACGCCAACGCGACGACGCGCGCAGAACGGGGGAGGCCAAAGAGGGTGTCGCGCGCCTTTTCCTGGAAACCCACGGCTTGCGACATGTGGCGCATAATGTCCATTGTCGGCATGGTGAGATCGACCTGGTGATGCGTGATGACCAGACGCTGGTATTCGTCGAGGTGCGCTATCGCCGCAACGAGCGCTTCGGCGGCGCGCTCGCCAGTGTCGACCGGCGAAAGCAGAGGCGATTGATCGCCACCGCCGGGTATTATCTGCAGCGGCACCCGACCAACCTCCCGTGCCGCTTCGACGTGGTCGCAATCGGTTCGGGAGACCAAGTGGAGTGGATTCAGAACGCCTTCGACGGAGCAGCCAGTTGATCAGATCCAGCCTACCAATGGCTGCCGTGGTTATTTGCGCGGCGCTTGTTACTCCTTTGTGGTTGCAGGGCTGCGGACCGGCTCTCGTGGTTGGTGCCAGCTACGGTGCCTCGGTGATGTACGACCGCCGCGACGACCGGACCGTTTTCGATGATGAGGTGATCGAGCTCCAGGCCCGCGACGTCTACTTGAAGAACCCGGCCATCAGCAAGCACAGTCAAGTCAAGGTGACGAGCTACAATTACGCCGCACTGATCACCGGCCAAGCCGAGACCGTGGACATCAGCGACCGTTTCGCCAGCTTGGTCAGCCAGTTGCCCAAGGTCAAACAGGTGTACAACGAGGCCGAGATCGGTCCGCGGATCAGTGTCAAGCAACTGACGACCGATGCCTATTTGACTTCGCGTGCAAAACTCGCCCTCCAATCCGTGGACCTTCCAGACTTCGACGCGTTGCGGGTGAAGATCGTCACCGACAACGGCGTCGTCTACCTGATGGGTCTTGTCACGCAGCAGGAAGGCGAGGCGACCGCCGAGAAAGTGCGTCGCATTCCCGGCGTCCAGCGCGTGGTGAAGATCTTTGAGTACATCGAAGCGAAATCCGACCCGAGCCCAACTGCCTGACGGCGCCGCCAGAGCACTGCGCAAAATCGTTGGCACCGATGCACTGCTGACCGATCCCGCCGACTGCCTCCCTTACGGCTACGACAACAGCCGACGCCAAACCCTACCCGCGGCGGTGGTGTTCGTCTCGGAGGCAGTTCAGGTGGGGGCCGTGGTGTCGCTCTGCAACGGGCTTCGTATCCCGGTGGCGGCACGCGGACTCGGAACCGGGACCACCGGCGCCACGGTGCCCGAGCCTGATGGCATCGTCGTCGCATTCGAGCGCATGAATCGTATTCTGCGCATCGATCCGGCCAATCGCCTGGCAGTGGTCGAGCCCGGCGTTGTCAACGACGATCTGCAGCACGCCATCGCCGCACGGGGTTTTTTTTGGGCGCCGGACCCCACCAGCGCCGCTGTCTGCACCGTCGGTGGCAATCTCGCCTACAACTCCGCGGGACCGCGAGCGATCAAGTACGGCACGCCGCGGGAGAACACCTTGGGACTGACGGCCGTCACCGGCGCCGGCGACGTCATCCGAACCGGCGTATTCACCACCAAAGGCGTCGTCGGCTATGACCTGACGCGACTGATCATTGGCTCCGAGGGCACGCTGGCGCTTATTACCAGCGCTACCCTCAAGCTCACTCCCCTGCCCGAGGCCAAACGCACCCTGCGGGCAACTTATCGAAATATTTACGCGGCCGCGGCCGCGGTCGCGGCGATCATGGCGCAACCCATCACGCCATGCGCGCTGGAATTCATGGACGCCGCCGCCATCGAAATGGTGCGCCGCTTCTCCGACCTCAGCGTGCCGGCGGAGACCGGTGCACTGCTGATGATCGAGGTCGACGGTCCGGCGGACTGCGTGGCCGCGGCGGCACAGGCGGTCAGCATCGCGGCGCGAAACGACGGACTGCTGGACCTCAGCGTTGCCGCCGGCCGCGACGAGATCGACGCGCTATGGCGCACCCGCAAGGCCCTGTCCCCGGCCCTGCGTCACGTGGCGCCGAAAAAGATCAATGAGGACGTCGTGGTGCCGGTGTCACGCATCGCCGAGTTCATCGACAGCCTCGACCGACTGTCGACGGACATGTCCATCCGGATCGTCAATTTCGGACACGCGGGCAATGGCAACATCCACGTCAACCTGCTTGTGAATCCCGACGACGCCGATGAGATGCAACGAGCCGAACAATGTCTCAGCGCGGTTTTCGATCTTGTGGTGTCGCTGGACGGGACGCTATCGGGTGAACATGGCGTTGGCCTCGAAAAGCGCGATTTCGTCGATCGCGAAATCGACCCCACGGCGATGCGTCTGATGCACGCGATCAAGCGGCAGTTCGACCCCAATGGCATTCTGAATCCTGGAAAAGGCCTGCCCTTGGAGATTCGCTGAGTCCTTCATCGAAACCGGCAGCAGGGCGCAGCCCCAAAGAACCGGCCAGGTATACGAGTGCCCGATTCCTGCGTGCCTTTGCGGTCAGCCCATCACGCCGACAGATGGAATGGCAACGGAACGGACGGGATAGCCGGGTGCTCGTCAATCTCTGCCGCTGGCTCTACTACTGGCTCTACTACTGGCTCTTCTACTGGACGCTCGGGAGACGCTATGAATCGGCGTTTCCGTCGGGCGCCAGATCGCTGGGCGCGGCTGCGTCCGCGGACCCAATACCCGCTGCGGCTTGGCGCTCCAAGAGTAGCTCGATGCGCACCAAACGCTGCTCCATGACCTCGGTGTGCTCGCGAATCCAATGCACCTCGCCGGCCTCACCCTCGCCCGTCTGCTGATCCATCCACTCATGCTCCTTTTGCAGCGTCTCGAGCACGATACCGATCATCATATTCAGAAAGATAAAGGCGACGACGAAAATGAAGCTCAGATAGTAGATCCAGCTCAGCGGATGAACGGCCATGGTCTCGTACATGACGTCCGTCCAGTCCTCAAAAGTCGCGACCCGAAACAGTGTCAGCATCGCGATGGAGATATTCCCCCAAAGCGTCTCATTGATGTCGTGGAAGATAATGCTGCCCACGGCAGCATAGATGTAGAAGATGATGAACATCAGCAGCGACACGTAACCCATTCGCGGAATCGCGCTGACAAAAGCGTTCAACAACACCCGAAGCTCCGGGATGATGGAGACGAGGCGCAGCACTCGGAAGATCCGCAATAGACGTCCCAGCAGTGCCATCTGGCTCTCCTCAATGGGAATCAGACTGGCGACGACGATGACAAAATCGAAGACGTTCCAACCCTGGGAGAAAAAGCGGCGCACGCTGCCGTCGGCGAGCATGCGCACGATGATCTCCGCCAAAAAAATCAGCGTCACGGCCAAATCCAGCACGCCGAAGACCTGCAAGACTCCGGGGCGGAAATCGTAGGTGCTGGCGCCGATCACAAGCGCCGACGCGATGATGACGGTAATGACGAAGGTTTCGAAAATCTTGTTGTTTTTCAGTGCGACGAAGCGCGCCTGGATAGCGTCGAATCTGTTCACGATGATGGCTGGCCCTGACAAGACGAGACTCCCTCCCGCGCCGGGGTATCAAGCGCGCAATCCGGACGTCAAGTCGATGAGTAATAGTCGGCGACATGGCCCAATCTACCTGGCAAAATAGGGGAATTGGATGCTCGCCGCGCGATCTCAAGATATCAATGGGGGCGGGGAAACCCGGAAACAGCGAAACGCCCGCGGAGCGACGGATCCTGCGATGGGAGATCGCGCGGGCGTAACGGACGGCCGTCGCCGCTTGCCTCTGGCAAGCCGGTTGCACTTGCGCTGCACCCGGCATTGTCCGCTTGGCATGGAACGCCCGATGGCATAGTATTCCGACGGTAAAACGACAGGAACGATAAAGAGCCAAGAACGAACCTCGGGACCGAGCATCCTGGGGCGATCGAGTCGCCGACGAAGCGCCGGCTCGTTGTTGCTAAAGAGTGAGGACTCGCATGCCTGGTTCCGAAGAGACGCGGAGTAGATC
>JBATTL010000545.1:0-1549 GCA_049670525.1 Thiohalocapsa sp.
GACACGAAAATCGGCGCTGCACAGGAGATCGCCTTTTTCCCGCCGGTGACCGGAGGCTAGAGTGATCCGCGTTCAGACGCACGATTTCGACGTCGGGAAAGAAATCGAAGCGCTCAAGCGAGGCCGCACCGATATCGGCGCTATCGTCACCTTCACCGGCGCCGTGCGCGATGCGGATGGCACGGTCACGGAGATGACGCTCGAGCACTATCCCGGCATGACCGAGAAAGAGCTTGAGAGGATCGAGCGGGAAGCGCACGCGCGCTGGACGCTGCAAGCCTCGCTTATCGTACATCGGACGGGCAGGTTGGCCGCCGGCGACAATATCGTTCTCGTCATCACCGCTTCGGCCCATCGCGATGCTGCGTTCGAAGCTGCGCGCTTCTTGATGGATTATCTGAAGACCAGCGCTCCGTTTTGGAAGCGCGAGAGCGGCCCATCCGGAGAAAAGTGGGTCGAAGCGAAAGCCCAAGACGCAGACGCAGCGACGCGCTGGCGCGACGGCGAGTGACAGCTCAGGTGAATATGAAACCGATACGCATCTTCCGGCACGAAGACTGGATTCAACCGGGGCGCCTCAGCGAGCACCTGGATGCCCGCGCGGTTCCTTGGGAGATGGTGTGCATCGACCGTGGCGATAAGGTGTCGCAAGAGGTGGGCGACGTCTCGGGACTCGTGTTCCTCGGCGGGACCATGAGCGTCAACGATCCGTTCCCTTGGCTCGCCGACGAGATGCGCCTGATCCGCACCGCAGCGGCACACAACGTGCCGCTTCTCGGTCATTGCTTGGGTAGCCAACTCATCGCCAAGGCGCTGGGTGCCACGGTCGCGCCGATGCCCGACAAGGAGATCGGCTGGTTCGAGGTCCAAAGGTGCGAAAACCCGATCGCCCAAGACTGGCTCCGCGACGTCCCCGACCCCATAGAAATTCTCATCTGGCACCATGACGCCTTTACCCTGCCGCCCGGGGCCGCGCCTTTGTATTCGAGCCATTACTGTCAAGATCAGGCCTACGCCCTAGGCAACACTCTGGCCACTGTCGCCCATCCGGAGGTGACGGCGGACATGTTGGAGGCGTGGCTGCGCCTCTACGGCGATGACATCGCGCCCGTCGGTCCCAGCAGTCAGCCCATCGAACACATTCGGGAGCGCATTCGCGAACGTTGCGCCGCCATGCACCGCCGGTTCACGGACCGCCTCTACGATGCGTGGCTGGTGCGCGTAACGGCTTAACCGCGTCGGCAGAGTCTTCTTAGCGGATCCTGATGATACGCCCGTCCCGCGGAAGCACTTTCACATAAGGCCCCCACACGCAGACATCGCGCCACTCGCAAAACCCGCGCGTGCAAGCCCTCTGGTACGTGCAAGACCGGCAGCGATAGACGGGCTTGCAGCCGGTGCATCGTGCGATTTCCTGGCAGTCCCTGAACGCCTTCACCGGCGTTGCAATGGGCACGGTTTCCGCGCGCTCAAGGCCCATCGGTGACACGGCCTCGGCCTCGCCCCAGAGCATGGATAGCGCAATAAGGGCCAAAAGCCCGACCAACCC
>JBATTL010000546.1:0-2115 GCA_049670525.1 Thiohalocapsa sp.
CCGCAGATCGATCTGCGCGAAAAAGTGTACTACCAGACGAACCTCCGAAAGATTCCCAGTCAGATCCGACGGGTACGCGAATTGTTCGGCCCGAACCGGGTGAAGGTGATCCTGCTGGAGGATATGAAGGCCGCACCCCAACTGGTCTACGAAGATACGCTCAAGTTCCTCGATGTCCCCTTTGCCCCATGCCCTGATTTCGCCGTGGTCAACGCCGGCAAGACGCCCAGGTTGCCAGCCGTCGACTCCATGATACGACGCTTTGGCGAACCTCTCGGCCGGCTGCGCCGCCCGTTCTTCAGTCGGCCACTCGGAGTGATGAGCTGGGTCCATCGACTGAATACGGTCCATCGTGCAAGACCGGCGCTTGATCCAGAACGCAGGTTGATCCTCGCCCAAAGCTACTCGGATTGGTTGAAAGAGTTGGAGGACCTGCTTGAGCGCGAACTTTCCCACTGGCTCCACTGATCTCAGGACGATGAGCGCCGTCAGCGATTCGACGGCTAACCGGGCTCGCGTCCCGCGAGGTGCCCGCATCCTTTGGAAGCCCCCCCGTGCTGCGTGACATCGGCCGTCTCGCTACGGCATCCGGGCTCGGACAGATCATCACCATCGCCGCCGCCCCGGTGCTGACGCGGCTGTATTCCCTGGATGGCTACGGCGTGCTTGGCGTTTTCATGTCCTGTGTCGGGATTCTTTCCGTCGTCGCCTGTCTTCGCTATGAGCTTGCGATTCCCTTGGCGTCCGGCGCAGCATCGGTGCACGCCCTCGTCAAGCTCTGCGTTCTTCTCCTGTCCGGCACCAGCGTTCTGCTCCTGTTTGCCGTCGCACTGCTGGGACAGGGAGGGATCGCAGCGTTCGGTGCGGGCGGCCTCGGCGAGTTGTCCTGGCTGCTGCCGCTCGGCGTCTTCGTCACCGGTCTGTACCAGGTGTTGTCCTATGTTGCGGTTCGGGACAAAGGCTTCGGCGTGATGGCTCGAACCAAGGTGTCGCAAAGCGGGGGGGCCGTGCTCACCCAGGGGCTGATGGGCATCTTCGGTACGGGCGCGACGGGTCTGCTGTTCGGTCAAGTTATGGGGACCACGATTGGCGCTGTCACCCTCGGCCGTTGGATGCAGGGGCGGCGCGGCCAGCCCCGGTTGAAGACTGAGGAGACGTCGCTTCTGTGGCTCGCCCAGCGCTATCGCCGGTTTCCGGTATTTTCGGCGCCTGCGGGGTTACTCAATGCACTGGCCCTGAACGTGCCGGTACTCCTGATCGCAAATCTGTACGGAGAAGCTTCGGCCGGCGCTTTCTTTCTCGCGCAACGCATCCTCAACATTCCCCTCGCCCTCCTGGCTACATCGATCTCACAGGTCTACATGGCCGAGGCGGCGCGACAAAGGCGCGAGCGGCCGGAGGAAAGCATCGCGCCGCTGTTCTGGTCGCTGGCCCTGCGCGCCTTCCTGGTCGGAACTCCACTGGCTGCCGTGCTCTGGTTCCTCGCCCCGACTCTGTTCCCGATCGTGTTCGGAAACGCTTGGGTCCAGGCCGGGGTGTTTGCCAGTCTCACCGCCCCCCTGCTGCTTTCGCGATTCGTCACCACATCGCTGGCGGCTACCCTGACGGTACTTGAGCGGCAACATCTCACCTTGATCCTGCAGACGGGCATCGTCGCGGCCGCGCTTGGCTCACTCTGGGGCGCTGGACAGGCGGCATTGACGCCAGAGGAAGCTGTTGGCGTTTACGGTATGGTTACGGCCGCCGTTTATGGCTTTTTCTTTCTCGTTCTCGCCAAAGTCGTGAAGCAGGCATGACTCAGCCCCTTTTGTAACTGAAATGGAACTCCGCATGGCAAACGTTCTGGATGGCGTTATTCGCCAGTTGACTCCGCCGCTGCTACTCCACTTGGTACGCGCTAGCAGGCAGAAGGCAGCAAGGTTATTGGGTTCCGGCCAGATCGTAGGTGCGGAACAGGGCCCCGATTGGTACGACCAGTCTTTTGAGGCACATGAGCATTGGCGTTCCCACTATACGGACTCGGGATACTACTTCACTTGGACGGTCATTGCCGACCGCATGATGCGCGCCAAAACGGCTGCCGTCCTGGACATCGGATGCGGCTCGGGACAGCTT
>JBATTL010000547.1:0-3566 GCA_049670525.1 Thiohalocapsa sp.
CGACGACGCGCGGGATGAGGCGCTTCGGCGCAAGGAAGGGCGACGGCTCGTCGACAGCTCCTAGTCCGCTGAGACCTGGCCACGTCTGCCGAATCACAGGTTGCGAGGTGTCGGGGCATCCAAGCTAAATCAATGGTCGACCCCTGCGCTATGTGACCCCGGCGCTGCCCCCTGTGTCCGCACCCACCAGCACCCAGGTCGAGGATTGGGTCTCCCAGGCCGAAGACCTGCCGAATATGCTGACCTACTGAGACAACTTCCTTCGGATCTCATACCAGCCAAGCTGAGCCTGGATGGTCGACTGCCGATTCGACCTTGCCGCTCCTCCCTCCGCATAGCGTAACGACAGCCTCCGACGGATCGGCGTGGCGCCGCACGCACCGCCGAGACAAAGCCGAAGCTATCCCCTTTACATATTGCGAAGTTTCCTTAGATAGGCGAGGATTCTGCTTGTTTTCGCTAATAATACCTCAGGGGGCATCGATAGCGTCATGAGCGAGCCATCAGGAATTCGGAACCACTTGTTTGCAAGCTTTGTCGAGCGGATTGGCGCCGTGCCACGTTCGTATTTTCCGCTGCTCGCCGTCGCGGCGCTGCTTGCGGTCGGTGGCTGCGGTGGCGGCTCAACTGTCCGAGAAGACGCTGTCTCGAAGCCCGCCTACGAAACCGGCGGCCCGTTTCCAGTCCCGGCAGAGATCCAGCCGAATGTCGACTTCTGGCGGCACGTCTATGGTGACTGGAGTCGCAGCCAAGTCGCCTTACACGACAAGGAGCATATGGGCGTCGTTTACGAAGTCGGCGAGCTGCCGGGCTCGGTCCGGGAGGGCTATACCAATGAGCAAAAGGCGTGGGTGAGGTCGCGCGAGGCCCTGTACCGCGACCGGCTGCGCGTGCTCGAGCAGAAGATCAGGACGCGTGCGCCGCTGACGACCTCGGACAAGCAATTACTCGCCAAGATTGAGCAAGGCGCCGGTCGGGGAGCGGTCTATGGCGCCGCTGATCGGGTGCGCAGCCAGCGCGGCGTGCGCGAACGCTTCAAGCGTGGGCTTGCAATTAGCGGCCGCTACGATCCGCATTTCCGCGAGATAATGCGCGCCAAGCGTGTGCCCGAGGATCTTGCCTACCTGCCCCATGTGGAATCCTCGTTCCAGACCCATGCCCGTTCCAGCGTCGGCGCAGCCGGCATCTGGCAGTTTATGCCGGCGACCGGGCGCGACTATGGCATGCGAGTCGATCGCACCATCGACGAGCGACTCGATCCCATCATCTGCGCCGATGGCGCCGCCCGCTACCTGTCGGCGGCTCACGACAAGCTGGGAAGCTGGCCACTGGCGATCACCTCCTACAACCATGGCAAGGGCGGCGTGGCCAATGCCAAGGCCCAATACGGCGACGATATCGGCCGGATCGTGAAGCATTACAAGGGGCGCGCCTTCGGTTTCGCGTCGCGAAACTTCTATGCCTCTTTCGTCGCGGCACGCGAGGTCGCCCGTCAACCCGAGCGCTATTTTCCGGAAGGCGTGCGCTACGACGAGCCCTGGTCCTCCGATCGCCTAGTCCTGCGCAGCGCAATGCCGGCTCATCATGTGGCCGGGCACTATGGTGTGTCTAAGGCGCGCCTCGCCAACGCGAATATGCACTGGCGCGAACGCGCGGTTGATGGCCGGTCTCTGTTGCCGGCCGGAAGTACCGTGTGGCTGCCGTCGGGGAGTATGCGCCGGGTTGCCGCACATCCGACCGCGTATCGGGCACCGATCACCGTGCCGTCGAGTGCCACCTTGGTCGCCCGCAACGAGGCGGGCTCGAAGCCGACACCGGGAAGCAGAGCGGCAAAGACCGGCTCCCGCGCCCCGACCAGCAGCACCAAACCAGCCAAGGCCAAGACGGCAACCGCCGTGGCAAAGTCCTCGCCCAAGTATCATGTTGTGAAATCGGACGAAACCCTCTACCGGGTCGCCCTCAACAATGGCATCTCGGTCGATCAACTCCGCAAGCTCAACCGCCTTGGCCCGAACGACACGACCATCCGGGCAGGCCAGCGCCTCAAGGTTGGGATCTAGTGGCCATGAGCCGCCCATCGGCGGCGCCACTCGCACGTTTGGCGACTGGGCCGCTTAAGGCAACCCGGTCGCTGCGGTGACCAACTACGGCGTCGTCGAGCGCATGTTGCTGCCGTTCGGCCTGCATCAAATCTGGAACGTGCCGTTCTTCTTCGAGGTCTGCACCTATCTAGATCCCGACACTGGCGAGGCCGTGCACGGCGGGCTCAGCCGCTTCTTCGCCGGCGACTTCGAGGCGGCCATCCTCGGCGGCGGCTTCGTGTTCAAGGTGTTCGGCCTACCGGCTGCGGCGCTCGCGATCTACCACTGCGCCAAGCCCGAGGATAAGGCACGCGTGGCCGGCATCATGGGCTCGGCGGCGCTGACTTCGTTCCTGACCGGCATCACCGAGCCGTTGGAGTTCGCGTTTCTGTTCGTCGCGCCTTTGCTGTACGCGGCCCATGCGGCGCTGGTGGGCATTGCCTATTTGGTGACCTGTCTGCTCGACGCCAGGCTCGGCTACAGTTTCAGCCATGGCTTTGTCGACTACGCGCTGTATTGGGTCAACAACATCAAACCCTGGATCATCCTGATCCTGGGACCGATCTTTGCGCTGATTTACTATCTGGTCTTCCGCACGCTGATTCTGTGGCTGGACCTGAAAACGCCGGGTCGCGAGGAGGCGTCCGTGGAGGCCGAGAACTTCAAAGACATCATCGCCGACGATTATGCCAAGGAGCTGGTGCTGGCCTTTAGCGGCAAGAGTAACATCGATAGGCTGGACGCCTGCATCACACGCCTGCGCGTGGAGGTGACGGACGTCGGCAAGGCCAACCCGGACAAGCTCAAGGCCATGGGCGCGGCGGGCGTGGTCGTCGTCGGCAACAACATGCAGGCCATTTTCTGTCCCAAGTCCGACAATCTGAAGACCGACATGGAAGAGTACTGACCCATGGCGGCCCCGAGGCCGAACTACCCGAGGGCGCCGCGGCACCCAAGGTCAGTTACAAGGCCGACGGGCTCAGGCCCCGTGCCCGCGATCCGCTGGCACCGGAGAAGGCCCGTGCCATCCTCGCGGCATAGCCTGACTTACCCACCGTCGTGCTGCCGCAACCGCTCCTCGATATACCGCGCCAAGCGTGCGATCTGCGGCCAGTCGTAGGTGACGATGTCTTGGGCATGGGCCAGGTCGATGTGCTGGCCGCGGCGGCGGCGCTCGTCGAGCAGCGTCTGGGCCTTGTCCAGACGCCCGCTGGAGAGCAACGCGGTCCAGCTGCCATCGGGCCAGCGCTCGCGGATGCGCTCGAGCAATTCCATTTCCATCAGCGTGATGATGCCGAACAGCCACATGCGCACCACCGGTTGCTGCATGTCGCCGCGCGTAATGGCGCCGGCAACGTCGCCCATCGCGGTACCGACGCAGAAGCCGTAATGGTTGAGCACAGGCACGACCTCGGACAGCGGCGCGTCCCGCGGCACCACCTGCGCCGGGGCGAACGAGCGCAGCAGTTCGCCGTGGGGATGAGC
>JBATTL010000548.1:0-7979 GCA_049670525.1 Thiohalocapsa sp.
CGACGGATCCGTTCGGGAATCTGGGCGGATTTGGTTGCCTCGCGTGCGACGGCGCCGACGTCCAATGAGCGCGCCGCATCGGCGCACCGCCGAAGCAATTCGCCCTGTACGTAGGCGCGCTCCTCGAATCCGGTCCGGCCGCGAAAGTCGGCTTCGCAGGCGACGAGCATCTGCTCGAAGCGCTCGGGACGGCGGAACAGATCGCTGCCCTCGAAGAGTTTGAGCAACGTGGTCGTCTTCAGTTGCTCGGCCTTGTGCGCCTTGCCGTGGTAGCGGGCCGTGATGCGGGCCAAATCGCAAAAGCGTTTCGGCACACGGAAGCGCTCGCAGACGTCGTCGAGCAGCGCAACACTGCGCTCCTCATGACCATGGTGGCTCGGCAGGGTGTCCTTCGGCGTTGTGCCTTTGCCCAGATCGTGACAGAGCGCCGCGAAGCGTACCTCCGCCGACTCGGATAACCGGGCGGCCATGTCGACCACCATCATGGTGTGCAGACCGGTATCCACCTCAGGATGCCATTTCGGCGGCTGCGGTACACCCCAGAGCCGGTCGACCTCGGGCAACAGGCGAGCCAGTGCGCCGCAGTCTCGCAGTACGTAGAAGAAGCGCGACGGACGCGCCATCGGCCAGGGCTCCGCGAGTGCCTTGGCCGTTTCCTGCCAGACGCGCTCCGGCACCAGCGCATCAATCTCTCCGGCCTGAACCATGGCGCGCATCAGCGCCATGGTCTCGTCGGCAACACGGAAACCGAGTTCAGCATAACGGGCGGCGAAACGCGCCACGCGCAGGATGCGGACCGGATCCTCGGCGAATGCAGGGGAGACGTGCCGCAGCAGGCGTCGGTCCAGATCTGCTAGCCCGCCGAACGGATCGATGACGCGCCCGTCCGGATGCTCGGCCAGCGCGTTGACGGTCAGGTCGCGGCGCTCCAGGTCCTGCTCCAGCGTGACGTCCGGGTCCGCGTGCACGGTGAAGCCGTGATAACCCGGCGCGGTTTTTCGCTCGGTGCGAGCCAGGGCGTACTCGTCCTTGGTCTCCGGATGCAGGAACACCGGGAAGTCCTTACCCACCTGCTTGAAACCCAGCGCCAGCATCTCCTCCGGGGCGGCGCCGATGACCACGAAATCCCGCTCACGCACCGAAAGCCCCAACAGATCATCACGCACGGCACCGCCAACCAGATAGACTTGCAGTCGCTGGGTTACGGAGTCGGCAGTCATCCTGCCTTCCCAAGCCCGAGTTCGGGTGCCGCCAAGGCGCCGCTCTCGCTGGTCAATCCCGGTGTGGGAGTAGATTCAAACATCTTTGTCGAGTGTTCATGCGAAGACGGATAGCTATTAGCCGAGCGGGGATTATGCGGAATGCGCCACTTAGGCTCCAGCGCGCGGGCACAATCTCCAGACGCGGTGCCGCCGTGACCGCGTACGGCTCGGCAGTGCGTGCTCGCCGGTTACCAATAGGAGTCGCCGCTGAGATGGTCCCGGACGCCTTCTCGCCTCAGAGGCTGCGGCGAACCGCTCTCGCGTCCCGAGCAGGCGATCGATAGCTTCGAGCAATCAGCGATATCGATGACCTGGGGATACCGCCGAGATTCTCTAGGCCGTGCGCTAGACGGCCAGCGTCTATTCGACGCGCTGATAAACCACAGATGCAATCGGAGATCCGAAAGCGGTTGTTTATGAATCGCAGAAAATCAATACAACTCTGCGCGGCTGTAACCCTCCTCGCACCCCTGGTGCCGGCACTCACCGCTAGCGGTTCGCCGCCGCCGGATCGAGACATGGGAGCGCTTCGTGCGCTGTTTCCAGACCCCGCCGACGCAATCCTGATTGGAGCCCGCCTTGCCGAGCGCTTTCCCCAGCAGCCTGAAAAGAGCGAACTTCTCGGCGACACCGGACTCGATCTAAGCTGGCCCGTCGATCGAATGCTCATGGCCCTGCGGTCAGGCCGAGCCCGGGACTTCGAGACGGGCCGCACGGTCGAACTGGACGGTTGGACCCTGGCGCGCTGCGAGGCAGCGCTATGCCGACTACTGGCGCTCGAATACCCGAGATGCTGATCGACCTCCGTTCGCTGGAATCAGGGACCAGCATCGAGTCGGATTGCTGCATCATCGGCGGCGGTGCGGCTGGGATCACACTGGCAAGAGCATTGGGCCGGGCAGGCATCGACACCTGTCTCCTCGAGAGTGGCGGTCTGGTCTTCGAACCCCAGGTCCAGAGATTGGGTGACGTCATGCCGACGGGTGACGCCAGAAGCGATCACTCGGTCTCGTCCTGCGCGCTGCGCTTCCTCGGCGGCGCGACCAACCATTGGGGCGGCTGGTGCGCGCCCCTAAGCCCCATGGACCTCGCGCACCGGCCGTGGGTCCCGGGCAGCGGCTGGCCCATCGACTGGGAGGCCCTGGAGCCCTGGTACCCGGAGGCCCATCGCATCTGTCAGCTCGGACCCTACGGCGCCAATCCGGGCATCGACTCCGGCACCGACCCGATGAGGCGACCTCCTGATCTGCTGACCTCCAAACTCGGGGTACGTTACTGGCAGTACAGCCCCCCGACGCGATTTGGCGCCTTCTATCGCAACGAACTCGGCGCCTCCGAGCATGTACGCCTGTACCTGCACGCCAATTGCATCGGATTCGACTCGGACCCCTCGGCCACCCGAACGACCGCAGCGATTGTCCGCAATCCCGACGGCAGGGAAGTAACAGTCAGGGCCAAGCACTACGTGCTTGCCTGCGGCGCGGTGGAGAACGCCCGACTGCTCCTGCTCTCCAACAGCATCCAACCGGGCGGACCCGGCAACGCCAACGACCTGGTGGGCAGATATTTCATGCAGCACCCGGAGGTGGACACAGGGACCCTGTTTGTTCACCACTGGCCTGCCCTGGCGCGTGTCTTCGAACGCTTCAAGACGGAAGGTTTCAACACCCGCGCGGGCATCTTCCTCACTGACCAGGCCCAGCGGTCGAATCAAGTCCTTGCCTGGGCCGCCACACTGCATCCGAGCGGCCAAGCCGATCCGGACTACGATGCGGTCGAGGTACCCGGCACCGGACCGACACCCGCACAGCGCGCGTTGAGCCAAGCTATGATCGGAATGAGCGCCAGAATCGACGGGGCCTCCGGCGCTCGAGAGCCGGGCGAGATCAGAGTCAGGAGCCGCTGTGAGCAGGCGCCCAACCCGGACAGTCGGGTCACCCTGGGCGAAGAGCGGGACGCACTGGGTCTGCCTCGGGCGCGAGTGGATTGGCGATTGGGGGAGCTCGATCGGCACTCCATCGAAACGGCCAACCGCCGTTTGGCCGAGGAGATCGGACGAATTGGGCTCGGCCGCATGCGCTTTGACCCCTGGCTTACCGATCCAGACCGGGACTGGCCCGAGAACCTCTGGGGCGGTTGTCACCACATGGGCACCACACGAATGGCCGCATCCCCCCGCGACGGAGTAGTGGATGCCGATTGCCGGGTCCACGGCATCGCGAATCTCTATATCACCGGGAGTTCCGTCTTTCCTACCGGCGGTTGTACGAACCCGACGCTGACCATCGTCGCCCTCGCCTTGCGACTGGCCAACCATCTGGTGCGTAGCGGATCAGATCATCAATCAGGCTAGCAGAATTAATCGACATTCGGAGTCAGCGGCCGTCACGGCGGCCGGTTTCGTCGCCGCAAACAAAGGGGCAGGCAGCAGAGACCGCGGGATGGCCGTACAATAGCTTTTCGTTTCCTTCTGTCGCCTCCTTCCCGATAAGTACGATTCCCATGGCCCGCTTCATCGGCTACCTGCTGCTGTTTGCCATTATCGGCTATGGTCTGTGGCCCTACTACACGATCTTTCGACTCGACTCGGCGCTGGCCGTATCCGATCCCAAGGCTGTCGCACCCTATGTCGATCTGCCGGCGATCCAACAGCACTATAAGGAGCGGTTGGAGAACAGCCTCAATCCCTTCATCCCCAGGAGCGATGGGGACAGTGAACGCGTCATTGCCTGGCTAGCGCAAAACCTGCCGCGGCTAGGCGATGGCGCACTAGACCAGGCGATCACCGACGAATGGGTCCGCAACGCGATTCGCGCCGCTGCCGCGCGTGGCACCGACGGTCGCCCGGCTTATTTCACCGCGGCGATCGATTTTGGCTTTTTCGAGTCCTGGAATCGTTTCGTGATCCGTCTCGGCGAGCTCGGCGGCGAAACCCATGTGGTCCTGGGGTTGAACGGCCCGCTTTGGCGCGTAACGGACGTTGTGCACTAGGGCGACTGCTGATCATCCACGCCCTCGCGATATCAACGCACCATTTTGTCGTAATCGATGGTCAGAATACGACAGGCAATGCAGCGCCAAGCCATGTTGGCGGCGGGCTTCAACTGCATGCTGAGGGTGTTTGGCAACACCTTGCCGATATGGGCGAAAGTACCCAGTCTGCCCGAAATGCGATCGGTCCAGATCGCACCTTTACCGAGAAGTGTCCAGCCTTGGTCCATCGGCGCACCGCATTGGGGACAATGGTAGTCACGCCCGTCCCACAACGCTGGAATATCGGCAACGGTCCGATTACGCCGACCAATTCCGAACGCCAACCCGACCACCAACCCGATCGCCAATAGACCAATGGATAGCGCGATCGCCAAATCCGCCCAAGGGATTGCTGACTCGGTCATCGCCTCGGCTCCAGCCCGTAGCGTCGACCCATGAACTCCATCAGACGCAATACTGTGCGGAAGCCGGATTTAAGCAGATTCTGCTCCAGCCGCGTCAACTTGGACGGGTCGACCCGGCTGCCGTCGGTGTCGGTGGTTAGGCCGGTACGCGCACGATGGTAGAGCGCGTTGCGAAAAGCGGCGGCCGTCTCGTCGATCAGCAGAGCGGCGTCATCATCCTCCGGTGTCAGCGCACGAAGCCGCTCCATCGTACTCGCACCCCAATGAGAGCCTGGATGGCAACCGCGCTGCGTGGTCAGGCGCGAGCCATAGTCAAGCGCCAGCGCACGAGCGATATCCCCAACCGGTTGCAACGTTGCGCGCCGCAGGTCCAGCATCTCGGTATAGGCGCCGTCATCGTCGATGACGAGACCACGGAAGAAGGTCAAGGGTGGAAGGTTGGCCATGGAGTCGTTCACCAGCAGTGGAACAAACCCTGGGTTACGCTCCTTTTCGCCGTGGATGTGGCGTTCCAGCCGCTCCACCATCCGACAGTCACCATGCACAGGGCGGAGGTCGAAGAACGCGGTTGCCCGATAGACGCAACTCTCGATCGGATCCTGTATCCAGTTGCCGAATGCGCGCTCCCATTCGCCGATCGCGCGGCACGCGCTTGGATGTCCGGAGACGATGGTCTTGGCGCTCGTTACATAGCCACACGCAGCAAGCCCCGCGCTGACTCGCCTCCCGAGTTCGAGGAAATAGCTGCGAGCATTCCGGCGTAGATTGGGCGCCGGGTCGTCGTAGATCAGCCCGTGATCGAGATCGTGCGCAGTCAGTAGCTCGCTGCGACCGGCAGAGCCAAAAAAGACCCAGCAATGATCCAGGTCCGGATTCTCGATGCCCTCCTCCGCCAGCGCCCCCTCCACCAGTCCGACAACACGCTTGAGGACAGCCGCATCGAACGCGGCCGCGATTGGCGCAAGCCAGTGGATGGAATCGACTCCGGTGAGCCCGGCGGCGATCACCGCCTCGCCTTGGGCACGCAACTGCGCCAGATCGCCGATACAAGAGGCGCGCGCCATGTCTTCGACGATGGCCAGCGGCGCTGCCCCCTCGACCCGGGTCAGATCGCGGCGCGACACGATCCCCACCACCGGCCCTTCAGACCGACCGTCGGCCGTCAGGAGCAGATGCTCGGTCTCGAGCTGCAGCATACGCGTCAAGTAATGTCCGGCCGGCTGCCCCGGCTTCGCCAAGCCGCACACCGACCGCATCAGCTCATGCGCCGGGGCATTAGGGGAAAGCTCACCGCTGGCAACTCGGTCACTCAGCATCGTCTGGGTAATCAGCCCAAATTGTCCGTCGCCTGCGCTCACGGCCGCGGCAGGACAACCCGTCTCGGCAAGACGCACGGCGACATCGCGCAAAGGCGTATCAGGCGAACAGACGACAGTCTCCGGCGGCAGGACGGGCTCGACGCGATGCGCCATCCAGTCCACCGGCCTGCGGCCAAGCCGCACTTCATCGCTGCGCGGTTGCTCCGTCTCCAGACCCGCGGGCGCGATGCCAGCCGTAAAATAGGCCGCGAGGAAGCGGCTCGCCCGCGGATGGCGTTTGACCAGCTCCCAGAACAGCTCCGCCGGGAGCGCATAGAGGATGACATCGGACTCGGTGCGGGCGGTATAGATATGCTCGTCGATGCCCAGATAGCGCCCGATGCCCAGCAAATCACCATCGCCGCGCACATCACACAGCGTCTCGCCATCCGGTTGCACGTCAATCAAACGCACCACACCCTGCTGGATCACATAGACATAGCGGGAGCGCTTGCGGCCCTGTTCAAACACCAGCTCGCCGTTTTCATGGAAAGCAACACGCCCGCCGCCGACCAGCTCCAGCAACTCGCTATCGGTCAGATACTGGAACGGCGGATAGCGCCGCAGAAAGTCGGCGACGCGGTAAGCGATGCTTGCTGTCTTCAAAACGCGCGCCGTTCAGGGGCTGTTGACGGGCCAACATCCTATACCAACCAGGGCGGAGTAGTACATCCGACGGCAGTAAGGTTGGGTCCGATACAAGACGGCGGTCCCACAACCCACGACGGAACAGCGGCGGATCGCTGGGACTCGAGCAAACCCGTGAAAGTGACTTTGACAACGGCACCTCCGCGTGATCCGTCGCAAGGACCCCAGGCCGATTGGCCCCCAGGGCAAATCTGTTCTATCCACCGGGCGTTGGGGCTCTGGCTGTGGAGCGGCGTGAGTTCTCGGTCATGCGCAGAGAGTCGAAGACCAGTCGGACGTTGCGGGCGAGGCGCTGAATCGTGGCGGCGACGGTGTCGCGGGACTTTGACTTGATGGCACCAGTGGCAAGGCGACGTAGCGCGGTGATGTTCTGCGGGCCGTGGCCGGTGCGGATGGTGCAGCGATCCTCGTCCCAGTTCCAGTCGAGGATGTAGTGGCAGCTATTCTCGATGGTCCAGTGATGGCGATTGAATGCCAGGATCGCAGCGGCACTGGCGGTGTCCGGGGTATGGCTGGTGACGCCGTAGACGATGTCGGTCGAGGTCTTGGTGGTCTTTTTGTTGGTCGAGTGCCGTTCAATGACGAAGACCTGCGCGACACCGGGGAAGTCGAGGTAGTCGTTGAGGCGGGTGCTGGTCCAGATCGCGCGCTGTTCGATGCGACCGTGGCCGAGGCTCGGCGTCTCGCTGAAGTCGAGCTGGTCGCGGTCCTCGAAGAACAGACAGATCGCCTCACGCAGGCTCGGCTGGTTGTCTTTGACGGTGAAGACGTAGTGGGCGTTGCGCTCAAGCAGATGGTCGGCGAGCTTGCGTTGGGTCAACAAGGCATCGGCGGTGATGGTCTTGGTGGTGATCTCGAGGGGTTCGATGGTCGGGATGACCATCCCGATCTCATTGGTCTGCTTGAGTGCGTCGCTGCCGTCTACGGGCAGGGCGCCGACTTTTTTGGGTGTGGCAGATTTGGCTCTGGTGGCCGACGACACCGAGGATCTGGGTCTAGCGACCTTCCGCGTCGATGGCATTGCACAGCGTCTTCCCGTCGATGGCCAGCCCTTCGTCGAGCACGGCATGCTGGGCATTCCAGCGTTGCAATGCGCGCTCCAACGCGCCGCGCCGGGATCGACCCGGGTGAGGATCTCGCGGATGACGGTGCGACTGGGTACCTCGTAACGGCCGTTGCGATAGCGGCAGCGAAAGCGTGCCCGTGCCGTCTGGCTGAGGTCGCGTGCCCACAGGCTGATCGCCTTGTAGCCGCGCAGTCGGCACAGGACCGCACCGGCGGCAATGGCCAGCGCCGCGGGCAGGGGGTGGCGT
>JBATTL010000549.1:0-4508 GCA_049670525.1 Thiohalocapsa sp.
GCACCACCCCTCCCCGACCGGCCACGACCAGGGCTTGCGGCGTTCGCGGCGGCGACCTGCTCGGTGCTCATGGCTGGCCCCTGTTCGACTTGCGGGATCAACGCGCCGATCAGCGTGCAGATGTCCTGGTAGAAGGCCCCGGCATCGCCGCTGCCCTGCTCGACATCCTTGAGGCGTTGCTCCCAGGCGGCGGTGGTCTCGACGCTGCGCAGGGGTTCGGCAACCATGCCGATCAGCGCCTTGCCCTTATCAGTGGCGCGCAATTGCTTGCGTTCGCGCGCGATATAGCCGGTGCGCAGCAGCTTTTCGATGATCTCGGCGCGGGTGGCCGGCGTGCCGAGGCCGGAGGTCTTCATCGCCGCGGCCAGGGCGTCATCGTCGATGTCGCGGCCGGCGTGCTTCATCGCATTCAACAGCGTCGCATCGTCGAATGGGCGCGGTGGTTGGGTCTCCTTCTCGACCACGTCCAGGCCTTCGACGTGCACGATCTGGCCTTTTCGCAACGGCGGCAGCGCGCGATGCCGGTCGCTGGCGTCGGGATTGTCGGATGCCGGTACCTCCCCCGTGGCTCGGCGGCGCGGCTCGACGCGTTTCCAGCCCGACTCCAGTTCGACGGAGCCCTTGGCGACGAAGGTCTCACCGCCGATATTCAATGTCACGCGGGTTTCCTCGACCCGCTGATCGGGCAAGAACACGCCGACGAATCGGGCGGCGACCAGATCGTAGACCTTGCGCAGGGGGTCCGGCAGGCTTGCCGGTGGGCGCTTGGCTGTCGGCAGAATCGCGTGGTGATCGGTGAGTCTAGTCTTGTCCACATAGGCCTTGCCGAGGCGGTGTCCGGCCGCCAGGCGCCGCGCTGCCTCGTCCGCCAGCGGGTGGTCGATCTGACGCAGGATCTCCGGCAATTGCGGCAGCATGTCCTCGCCGATATGACGGCTCTCGGTGCGTGGATAGCTGATCAGCTTGTGGGTCTCGTACAGGGCTTGGGCCAACTCCAGCACCTTGGCGGCGGTGAAGCCGAAGCGGCGGTTCGCGTCGCGTTGCAGGTTGGTCAGATCGTACAGCGGCGGCGGGCGATTGTTGCGGACCTTCTTCTGGACCGATTGAACGGTGCCGGTCCGATCCGGCTCGATAGCCTCGCCGATTGCCCGTTGCAGCTTTTCGGCCTGCTCTTTCTTGTCGATGCGGGTCTCGCCGTCCTTGTTGTAACGGGCGTCGAAACCCTCGGCGAGATGGGCCAGCAGCTCGTAATAGAAGACCTGATTGAAGCTGGCGATGATCGCGTCGCGCTCGACGATCATGGCCAGCGCCGGTGTCTGCACCCGGCCGATGGTGCAGAGCATGCGGTTGTGGACGCTGTAGGCGCGGGTCAGATTCATGCCCACCAGCCAATCCGCCTGAGCGCGAGCGCGGGCCGCGGCGGCCAAGGGGTCGTAGTCGCTGCCTGGGCGAAGGCGCTCAAGCCCGTCGCGGATGGCCTCCTCGGTTAGGCTCGAGATCCAGAGCCGCTGCACCGGCTTGCGGCAGCGGGCATGCTCGGCGATTAGCCGGAAGATCAACTCGCCCTCTCGGCCGGCGTCCGTCGCACAGACGACGCTTTCCGTTTCGGTGCTCGTCATCAGGGCCTTGACCGTCTTGAACTGCTTGACGGTCCGCTTGTCGGTGCGCAGTTTCCACTGTTCGGGGATCATTGGCAGCTGGCCCATGGACCAGCGTCCAGCCCACGCCGCATCGTAGTCGTCGGGCTCCGCGAAATGGACCAAATGCCCCAGCGCCCAGGTGATGCGGTACCCGTTGCCCTGCAGAAAGCCGTCACCCTTTCCGCGCACGCCGAGCACGGCGGCAATGTCTCGCGCGACGCTGGGCTTCTCGGCGACGATCACGGTGGTCATCGGAAGACCTGGGGCCGCGATCGCAAGCTCCACGGGCAACCGGGCCATCCAGGATCCTTGGTTGGGGGTTCAGCACCAGGGGCTAAAATCGACACGCGGCGATCGGGTGTCTTCATTCTCGGTGAGCGGCCCATGGCACGGAAACTCGGCTTGCCGACTGTCGTTCGGCCCCAATCTCGAACAGATCAAACACGACCAAAGCGAAACCCCTATGACCTCAATACCCCACAATCGACCGGGCCTCGGCGGGCGCGGCGAATACCTGGTGGCGATTCAGTTTGCGCTGATGATCGGATTTGCGCTGCTGCCGGTCTGGCATCCGGGCATCGGGCCAGACGCGATGGACGCGAGCTGGCTCTGGCGCAGCATCGGCGCGGCCGCACTTGGGATCGTCAGCCTGGCGTTCGGTGCGTTCGGCTCCCACCACATTCGAGAGTACCTGACTCCATTGCCCTATCCGGTAGATCACAGCCAATTGGTGCAGCACGGTGTCTACGGCATCGTGCGACACCCACTCTACGCCAGCCTGCTGCTCGCCGGCGCCGCGTGGACAGTCTACAACCTGAGCCTTTCCCACTTGATTGCGCTCGCGTTTTGCTTCGCCTTTTTCGACTATAAGGCTCGCAAGGAAGAGAACTGGCTGACACAGCGTCATCCCGAGTACATCGACTACGCCCGTCGCGTGCGCAAATTCATCCCGCGGATCTATTGATGCACAGGTGATGCGCGGGTGAAGCCCCTATGAGCCCGTGGGTGGCATCCTCGGTCAAGTCGCGCAGCGGGTGGTTGATGTACGACGGATGGCGTCGGTCATCGAACGCCGCGCTCAGCCATTCGGTCAAGCCGATGCGCCGATCGATCCCGCGCAGAATCATCGGGCCGAAATCCGACGACAAGGTACCGCCGTCAAAATCGGCGCGCACGCTCAGGCCGGCGACAGGGGGAAAACGCAGCTGCTCTGGGGTAGACTCGGGCATCGGGCGACCGCGCTTGGCTTCTTCCGAAGCGTTCTTGGTAAAATACCCATTTTATCAATTGGTTGAACGAGGTTCGCCCTTTTTTATGAATAATTCGGGCAAAATGTTTGTGATCAGCGACGATCACTCCGAACCGTGATGCACAAGCGGGTGCGACTGCCCAGACTCCCATGACCGAATCTTCAGCGACATGCGGGAGTGTAGGTAGCGGGCTGGAAGGCGGCTATTGTACCTTGGTTAAACACACCGACGGCGGATTGCGTTGGGGCGAAGCTTGGATCGACCCAGCGGGTCGATAGCGGGCATGATGGGCAAGCTGGCACCTGAACCGGAGATTGTCCAATCTGGCGTGCCGAGCAAAGTGTAGTCCGTGGAAGTTTATCGCAGCACTTGCCTCGCCCACTCGGCGCACAGAAATGGGTCGCCGACTAGATCTGGCTGGCGCTGATCCTCGGCTGTGAGAACCTCCGGATCAGGCGCCAGCTGGTTGAGCCGCAATAGCTCCCCAGCGGTAAAGAGATGATCCCGCAAAGCGGTTCGCGATGCTTCGTCGAGTGGCGCGATGCGGGTCTCACCGACCACGGAACCCACCGCAATCAGAGCGTCCGCGGCCACGCTTAGGTCATCGAGCAGGTCTGGGCTGTGGCTGGTGACAATGATCTGGGTCTTTTCGGATGCCCGTTGCAGGGCCTCCCGCAACGCGGCTGAGGCCGCGGGATGAAGTGCAGTCTCTGGCTCCTCGATACCGATCACGGTCGGACTGTAGTCCCGATCCCCTTGAAACAAGGCCGTCAGCACACCCAGCGCACGCAGGGTTCCGTCTGACATGTTTTGCGCAAGAAAACGCCACGGATGCTTGGCGCCGGCCATCTCCTGCCGAAATTCCAGCGTCTTCATCGGGCCGATGGCCTTACGCTCGACTGCCTGCACCATCGGCACGACGGTTTGGAGATACTCCTGGATGACGGCCACAGCCTCCGGCGCTGTGCGCTCCAGATGACCGACGACACTGGCGATGTTTTCCACCACAGGCGGAATTCAAGCCGTATCCCGAAATGGGTCGGATGACCGCTCGACCTGCGGCGTATCTCCGCCAGCCCACCCCGCTCGTTGAGCGCATTGTCCAGCGAGCCCGTCAAGGCGTCCCGAGAGCGGTCGCAAATGATTCCGCGGGAACCATCTCGGACACCAAGGTCTCCGGGGCGATATCCTGCTCGTTCGGCCAGGTCACCGCACCGAGAAGGACGTAGACCTGATTGAAGTAATGGACATCGCGAAGCTCGCGAAAGACGCCGTGGTCGAGGTAGGGCTTCATATCGAATACCCCCTTGCGGCCATCCGCGATTTCCACATAGATGCGGAAGTCAGCTAAGGGCTTCACTACTCTGGCATCCCAATACATGGCGACCTTACAGCGGAGCGATCTTGTAGGGGGATTCACCACTCACGGCCAGCTCCCAATCCGCAAGCAGCTCGTCACGATGGAGCTCAATCCATGCCTGTACCAGGCGCAACTGTTTGCGAGGCAAATCCCCAGACAGAATCTCGCCGTTTTCAATGTCGATGGACGCCTCGAATTCGGCATACTTTGCATGGATATGCGGCAAATTGTGGTGTTTATTGTCGAGCAGATACAGAC
>JBATTL010000550.1:0-3464 GCA_049670525.1 Thiohalocapsa sp.
CACCTGCATCGACTGCCACAAGGGCATCGCCCACAGTCTGCCCATGGAGTACGACCCGGAGAAGGACGCGCCCGGAAAGAGCATCTTTTACACGAAGCTCGAAGAGTAGGGTCCCGGAGGTCCGCTGATCGTCGCCCAGGCAGTACACTCAAGCGCAGCGAGACGACTTGGCGGCCGGTCGACGCTCGGGAATGCATCTGATGTTAGGCGATGCGAGCAACAAGCTACCGCGCAAGCGCGACCTGCATCAGCCAGACCAGACGCGCCGAAGTGGTCTCTCTGGGAATAGGCGGGGTCCAGCACCTAGAATGGCAACACCAACCCAACAACTCGCTGACGATCAAAGATATGCAGGCCATCACCTCCCGCGAATACAAGTTGATGTTGAGCACCAAGCGCTTCGCCGGCGACGAAGAAGCGCTGCGTAGAGCGGCGGCGAATCTCTGGGGAGACTTGGCGCCGATCCTCCTGCCGAGCGCCATTGCCGTCAGCGGCACCGATGATGTCACACAAAAGCGACGTAAGGTGCGGTTCTTCGACACCGCGGAACATTGGGTTCGGGCAAACGACTACGTCCTACGGGAGCGAATTGATCTAGACACGGACGAGCGCGAGGTGACCCTGAAGTTTCGCCATGTCGACCGGTTCATCAGTCAGGATCGCGACATGAAACCCGCCGATGGTTTTGAGCCGGACATGAAGTTCGAAGAAGACATCAAGCCCCCATTTCAAGCGGTCTATAGCTTCTCCAGTAACGTGCTCGTCAACGAGGACACGAAGATCGACTCGCTCAAGCGCATTAACAAGATCTATCCAGGGCTCGCGGCCAGTGTCGATGAGTTCCCCGATTCCGAGGCCTTGTCCGCGGTTGCGGATTTCACCGCCGTCGAGCGCGTGATCAAGGGCACCAGTTTCCAGATCCGCAAGGAACCGGCGGTATCCGCCGCGTGTTCACTGACCGTCTGGTATGACGCGGAAACCAGCGAGCAGCCGATCGTCGCCGAATTCAGCTTCAAGTACGAGGACGAAAAGGAGGACTACACCGCGCGCATGGCGCGTCGCGCCTATGATGCCTTTTCGAACATTCAGGCCAAACTGGGACCATGGATCGACAAGAAATCCATGACCAAAACCGCCTCTGTCTACGCGCTGAGTAAGCCCTAGCCTGCAAACGGAAACCTACCTTGTTGCACCGCTGGCGAAGCGACCCACAAAGCATTCAGTCTTGGCCTCGAATCCCCATTCTTGCGGCGACTGACGAGCGTGACTTGGTTTACGCGCGCTGCCGCGTCGCTCGACTATCGACCAATGGCATATTCCGCGCCCTAACCGGACGCTGAAACAGCACGCCGGATTGGGCGCCACTCATCCGGCCTGCACCGACGCGCCGCCCGACCCCCGGCTGTGCGCCAGTCACCGGCAGCCCGAACATCTGAAACCGAATCATGGCCAGAATACTTGCTTGCCTGACACTGACACTCTTGGTTACGGCCTGCGATAGCGGCCCACGATTGGCGCCCCTTGCGGGCGACGCGATGATCCTCGCCATTGGCGACAGCCTGACCGATGGCAGCGGCGCCCGAGATGACGAGAGCTATCCCCGCCTACTGGCAGCATCGACCGGCCTTGAGGTTATCAACGCGGGAGTCCCCGGTGAGGAAAGCGATGCGGGCCTCGCACGGCTGCCGAAACTGCTTGATCGAACCAGACCGGATTTGGTGATCCTCGGACACGGCGGCAATGATCTGCTGCGCAAGCGCGATCGAAGCCAAACCAAGAGCAACCTGCGCCGAATGGCCGAGCTTGCACGGGCGAGCGGGGCATCGGTGGTTCTGCTCGGCGTGCCTAGACCAGGCTTGTTCCTCGGTACCCATCCCCTCTACCGGGAACTGGCCAACGAACTGGAATTGCCGATCGAAGACAAGGCCCTAGCCGACATCCTCGCCGACCCCGATCTCAAATCCGACCAGATCCACCCCAACGCTGCCGGCTACGTCAAGCTAGCCGATGCAATCCACGATCTGCTACGCCAAACCGGCGCGCTCAATTAGGTTGTCAAGGGCTAACCGGGGGATCAAGCCGAATGACCTCAAAACCGCCTATCGGAAAGGGAAAGTTGCTTAGATTTTGCCCATTGCTGGTCGCGAGGTAGAGTGACTCGCCGATCCTCTCGATGTTGCGATATCCGGAATTCGCACTGTTCCCGAGACCTTCTTGATCCAGGGCGGCCGCGGGACTGAAGCTATCCGGGAAGCACCACAGGTCGGCGCCGGGTTTGGACGGGGGCGTCGAGGCACTGTCCGTATTCTCTTGCGTACCCACGCACAGTTGTCCATCGAGAAAACCCATCGACCAGGTGTAGATTTGGGCTCGGCTGTCCGGGTCGTCGGGATTACCGGTGTTGTTGAATCCCGACCCGCCAAAGACAGGCGGTCCCATGCCGGTTGCCGTCAGCACCCAGGAGCCTTCCCCAGGCGCTCCGTTGGGTGTCGCGACGAAAACCGGAAGTTCTTCCTCACCGTATAGTAGTTCGAAGTACGGTCCGCGCCGGGACTTGCAGCCGCGAAAGAAAGCGAGCGCGCGACGCGAGTTTTGCTGGGCTTGCTCCAGCGCCGCGGGGTCGGTCGACGTTCCGTATTCCCGCGTGAGGCCCGTGAAGCCCGAAAAAGGCGGGTGCATGCTGCCGAAGTACACACAATCGCCGAACTGCCGGAGATCCCCGAGTCCCGACCAGGCCGCGATGACGGGATCGGGTTCATAGTCGGAGAGATCCCAAATCTTCGACCACCACTTCGAATGCCACCACCGCAATCCGAAGGAAGGGATACGCGGGCTCACCCACAGACCTGGGCTCGAGAGACCGCTTCCATCCGCCAATCCGGCCGCGCTGGAGAGCGGAGTCGGGGTCCAAGTCGTCGCCAGCAGTCGGTCGTCAAAGACGGCGAGGTATGCAACCTCGTTGTCGAGCTTGCCCACGGTCTCGAAGTTGAAGGGTTGGGACCGGCTACCCTTCCAACGCAAGACTGATCCGCCGCCAGCCGTATTCTGCACGCCGACGTAGAGATGATTTCCGACCTCGATGAAACGACGGACGTTGCTGTACTGCGGGAAGGTGCGTGCGCCGATCAGCTCTTTGGTTTGCGCATCAAATGCAAACAGCTGAAGCCCAATACCAATGATCGTGGGACCTCCCATGAACACGACACCATCGTGCGCGCCGGCGGCCCGAAGGCCCAACGTAAACTGTAGGCGGGGGTCGTCGACAGGAACCCGCTCCTGATTCGGTTCAGCCTCCTCGGTGTCATGCACCCAAACCTCGGGGGGTCGCCAATCCCCAATCACACCGATCAACGAGCCACCGATGCGGTCGATCAGCGGCGCCAAGTTTGGAAACTGGGCGAAGAGGAACTCGCTGTTCGGACCCTCGCAAACGAGTAGGCATGGGGCAGGAGAGGCGAGACAGT
>JBATTL010000551.1:0-2447 GCA_049670525.1 Thiohalocapsa sp.
CCATCCCCGTTGGCGGCGGCGTCGGCAAGATCTTCCACTTTGGCAAGCTGCCGGTGAATACGCAGCTCTCCGCCTACTACAACGCCGTGACCCCGGACTTCGGCGCCGACTGGCAGATCCGCGCGCAAGTCCAGTTCATGTTCCCCAAGTAGGCACGCTCTGGCGCAGACCAAAATTCAAAACGTCCACCACTCGTGCCGAATCGGCACGCCAACCAGGACGCCGATGGGGCCTCGCCCCGCGCGAAGCAGACTCATGAGCGACGACGACAAGGCCCTGCTGCGCCGCGGTGACGCGCGCAGCTCGCCCTATCCCATCGGCCGGCTGGCGCTGGCGTTCCAGGCCCAGGAGCCAACCAAGCCAACCGAGGATAACGTCCACGGGCAGTGCATGCCGATGCGACGCCATTCCGAAGACAGTCTCGGGGCGGTCTTTCAGCTGCTCGCGCTCGTCCTGCTGCTTCTCCTAGTGCTGCCGTCCAGCGCAACCGCCGAGCCCGTGGAACTCACCATCTCCTGCGGTCGTTTCGCCGAGGAGACCGAACGCTGCCGAGCCGCGGCGCAGGACTGGGCGACGGCCACCGACAACCGCGTGCGTGTGCTCTCGGCGCCGGGCCTTCTGGTGGCCGGCTCGCGCTCTACCGCGAACTGCTGGAGGTGGGCATCGGCCAGCTCGACGTCATCGAGATCGACGCCGTATGGCCCGGTCTATTGGCGGCGCACCTGCTGGACCTGACGCCTTACCTCGGCGGAGCTGAGGCGCAATTCATGGCGCCGCTCATCGCCAACGACACCGTCGGTGGACGGTTGGTAGCGTTGCCCTGGTTTCTGGACCTGGGTCTGCTCTATTTCCGCAAAGATCTGCTGAGCACCGCCCAGCTGGGCATACCCGCTACCTGGCCGGCGCTGGATGTAACGGTCAAGTAAAAACGGACACTTGGTTTTAGCAACCTTGGCTTCGGCCTCGAATTCCATCGGGCTGGAATAACCCAGCGTGGAATGTCGGCGCCGGCACTTATAGAACATCTCGATGTAGTCGATCACATCGGTTTTGGCTTCCTGGCGGGTGGCATATTGCTTGAGGTCGGTGCATTCGCGCTTGAGGCTGCCGAAGAACCGCTCTACGGGACTATTGTCCCAACAATTGCCCTGACGGCTCATCGACGGGGTGATTCTGTGCTGAGCCAGCAAGCGCTGGTAGCGGCCGCAAGCGTACTGACTGCCCGGATCGGAATGATGCAGCAGGCCTGGGGCCGGACGGCGGCGCCACAGCGCCATCGTCAGTGCGCCCTGAACCAGTTCGAGGCGCATGTGATCGGCGAGCGCCCAGCCGACCACTCGGCGCGCGTACAGATCGATGACCGCAGCCAGATAGAGCCACCCCTGCTGTGTCCACAGATAGGTTACGTCCGTTCCCCAAACCTTGTTGGCGGCCTTGACATTGAATGGCCGATCTAAGCGGTTCTTCGCGACCGGATAGCGATGGCGGCTATCGGTGGTGACACGAAATCGACGTCGGCGACGAACGCTGACACCAGCCTTGCGCATCAGGCTACGCGCCCGGTGGCGACCGACATCGCGGCCATGTGCCCGCAACTCTTCGGACATGCGTCGGCTGCCGTAACTGCCGCGTACTTCCTCGTGGATCGCCTTCACACAGACGACCAAGGCAGCATCTTTGATTTCCCTACCGCCCGTACATCCGCGTCGGCGATAGCCGTAGAAGCCACTATGGCTCACTTCCAGGATGCGGCACATGACTCGGATCGGATCATTGGCCTTCTCCGCTTCGATGAACCGATACCTCAGTTCGACTCTTTCGCGAAGAAGGCCGTTGCTTTTTTTAAGAGTTCTCGCTCCATGCGCAGTTGCTTGACCTCGGCACGCAGGCGCTTGAGCTCGCCCAAGTCAGGCCCTGTCGCTGCGCTCTCTTCTCCTTGTTCCGGCTGCCTGCCAGCACCAAACTCTTCCCTCCATCGAGGGATCGATGTGCGATCTACCCCGAGGTTTCGACCCACGCTCGCCGGCGTCTGGCCTGACTGCTCCAACAGCTTCACGGCTTCGCGTTTGAACTCATCTGTGTATCGGATTCTCTTTTGCTGGCTCATCGAACACCTCTGCTTTTCCCGGTATTATGTGTTTAGCAAAGTGTCCGTTTCGATTGAACCACTACAGTTCCATCACGCGACCATTGCCAGACTACTAACTCTACTCGGCATCGCCCCTGAGCTGCGCCAGCAGCGTGCTGACCTGCCCGGACGGGTCCGGGAAGCGGGCCAGGTAGCGCTCCGCCCACGCGATGGTGGCGTCCCGGTCGCCAGCCTTGGCGTTGAGGCTCACCAGCGCGAGCGCGATGTCGGCGTCGTTCGGGTGGCGGTCGGTGGCTGCCGTGAGGGTGGAGATGGCCGCACGCGGGTCGCCGGCGGCTTCCTGCGCCAAGGCGTGGAC
>JBATTL010000552.1:0-2610 GCA_049670525.1 Thiohalocapsa sp.
AGGCCGTTGCCCTAACGCTACCCAGCGCATCGCCCCAGCCCGGGACGATCGGGTCGGAATCGCCCGGGAACGACTCGAAGGCCCGCGCGAACTCGTGATGCTCCTTCGCCCAAGCGATCGGGTCGGCACCGGCCTTCCAGCACTCGTAGGCCTGGAGCAGCGAGCGCGCGCCGGCCGCCGGGCCGTCGACGTGGCCATAGGAGCCGCCGCCCGCGGTGTTGAGAAGGTTGGCGTGGCCCAGGTTTTCGAAGAAGCCGGGCAAGCGCAGCGCGTTCATGCCGCCAGAAATGGGTGATGTCGGTGGCCGGGCCGTCGAACAGTTGCAGGGCGCGCGGCGGCACGTAGAAGTCGATCATCTTTGCATGCTCGATGTCACCCATGCCCTGGTTGTTGCCGATCGTCAGGGTCAGGAAGGAGACCAGCATCATGCGCCCGTCGATCATGTTGCGGTCGAACAGATCCAGCGGATAGGCGATGCGCATATCCTCCGTGGCCTCGTCGATCTGATAGACCAACGCGTCGACACCCTTGGTGAAATCGTCGGTGGTGCAGACTTCTACGTTGGTGCCGGTGGACGACTCGGCGGCGAAGTGCGCGGCGGCCTCAAGATAGCCCGAGAAACAAGACTGGGCTGAGTCGGTGGGCGAGAAGTGGACGGGTACACCCAACTGGGCAGCGGGAGTCGAGGTTCGTTCCCGACACCCGAACAGGTCGTCGAAGAATGCCCATTCGGGGCGTTCTTCAATCCGGAATCACAACAACGCCATTCCGTATCGCTCGCGCTGACGCAGTTTCCGGGCTTCCGGACTCTTGCTCGCGGCCCCTTTGGCAATCGCGAAAGGAGCCTGTTGAATCGTTGCGTCAGGGGGCGGGTGTTCGGGCTAACCGAAAGCCTATGGTGCGATGACTGAACGCCGGGCCGGAGCGGCAACGATAGGCCGAGCGGAGATAACCAGAGTCGCCGTACCAGGAACCACCCCGAAGTACACGCCGAGCGCATTGTCCCTCAAGCCATGCACTGCCATCATTGGGCGCACCCTCGTAACTCTCATTCCAGCAATCGGCGACGAATTCGTTGACGTTTCCATGCATGTCATGGAGTCCCCAAGGGTTGGGCTCATAACTGCCAACAGGCTGCGTCTGATGCAGGTCCAGGTTGGTCGGTTGCGGGCAGTTGCCGTATTCGAATGTGCCGTCGAAATTGGCCTGATCCGTACTGATGCACTCCCCGGTCGAGAATGGTGTTGTGGTACCAGCGCGTGCCGCGTATTCCCACTCGGCCTCAGTTGGCAATCGAAAGCCACTCTTGCCGCAACTCTTGTTGAGCCATCGCAAGTACTCGCGCGTTTGCTGCCAGGAGACGTTGATCACAGGCCTCAGGTCGCGACCCCAGCCCTCATCATCCGATATCGGCTCGCAACCGCCGTCGGCCACGCAGGCATCCCATTCGGCAAAGGTGACCTCGTAACTCCCGAGCTCGAACGGCTCAACGCAGACCTCGTGCAGCGGACCCTCGTCTCTGTCGCGCCCTTGTTCGTCATCCGCGCTGCCCATCATGAAACAGCCGCCCGGGATAGCGACCATTTCGATTCCCGGAGCCAGACTCAATTCGATGGTTTGTTCGGTCTCGGCGGCGACGAGAAGCGTCCGTTCGACGGGATCGAAACCGGCTTTCACCGCTCGAACGGCATGCTCACCCTCCGGGAGATGGATTAAGAACGTCTCGCCGGGAGATGCGGGCGAATTGCCCTTCGGCTGGCCATCTACCGACAACTCAGCATCGCCCGGTGTGGTGAATATTCGTAGCACGCCCTGTCCAGACTCTGCCGCCGCCGAAGCGGTTGTGAGCAGACTCGCGACAAAGCAGGCGAGGAAAAGAAAACGCTGAAACTGACTCATTGGATTACTGCTCTAGTTCGAACATTTTTCGGGATCGGGTGCCTCCGAGCAGGAAGCCTGAACCTTTCATAGCGCCATTAGCGCCCGAAACCGCTCGCGTTCGTAAACCGATTGCGCGAGCGTCACGTTGGTTGTGGCAGCTGAAGCCCATTGTCGGGCTTCAGCCGTCAACGATAGGCGGGCATTGTATCCGTGGCAACAACAGTTGCGGAATAGACAGGTCTGGGGCGTCTCGGCGCATCAGAGAATCCGGCGGTCCCGATTGCTGAGGCGAACCGCAGACGCGTCGTCGATCATACGGCAACATTGGCGTATCGGTGAGAGTGGCGCTCTTTCCAGCTCTCACAGCAGGACTTGTCGTTCGGAATCGCGCTGGTGCTTGTACTTGGCGTTGGCCGTGGCTGTGCGTCGTGCGATAGCGCAATCGCGACGCGCCTTCCAAACGGCTTTCCGCTGTGCAACGCGGGTCTCCAAGTGTCGGCGGCCTCCTGCTCCTGACGGTAGTCATCGATGCTGATGCTGCGGTCTTCGGTGTGCCCCTCGCAATGGGACTCCTTGACGAGCGAGACTGCTCCTTGAAGGCGAACCTCAATCCCGTGTCAACATACGGGAAACTCTGGCAATCATCTAAGTCAGTCGCGCCACGATCCACACATCCATGTGACTTCCCGCGACGAAGGAAACCTGAGGAATCCTGAGGGCGACGTTCAG
>JBATTL010000553.1:0-3211 GCA_049670525.1 Thiohalocapsa sp.
GGGCAGCGGCGCCGGTGGGATGCTGGCGCTGCCGTCTCCGGAGACGACCGCCGGCGGCGAGCGAGAGGCCTATCGCGCCGCGTTCGATCTGCTAAAGGACCGCAAATACCCGGACGCAAAAAAGGAATTCACGTCGATGCTGGCCCGATACCCTCAGGGACAGTTCGCCGACAATGGCCTGTATTGGCTTGGCGAAATCGGCTATGTGACCAAGGACTATCCGGCGGCGATGAACCATTTCAACCGACTCATTGCCGACTACCCCTTGAGCCCGAAGCTGCCGGGCGCGATGTTGAAGCTTGGCTATGTCTACTACGACCAGCAGGATCTGGAGCAGGCCCGGCGCGTGCTGGTAGAGGTTGCCGAACGTTTCCCGGATACCACCGAGGGTCGCCTCGCCAAGGGCCGCTTGGAACAGATCACGCGCGGCGGAGGCTGAGCAAACGCGATTCGCGAAGGCTTGGGGGAGTCGGGCTCCCTTCCGGACGCCGCTGCCAACCGAGGTTCAGATTCCCCGCAAGGTGTCCCAGATCAACGCCGCCGCCATGACCCAGAGTCCGAATCGCAGCAGTTTGCGATAGTGCTCCGGATGAATGCGGCGGCGCAGTACGATTCCTCCCCACAACACCCCGAGCACCAGTGGCAAGGCCCACAGTGCCTGTATCAGCACCCCCGTATCCAGGGCGTCGTTGATCGTGAAACCAATCAATTGGCCGGATTTGCTGGTGATGAAACTGAGGTTGAAGGCCGCGACCATCAGTTCCGGACGCATACGCGTGTAGAGCGCAAACACGATGATGACGGGCCCGAAGATGTTCACGACGCCGGCCAGCAGACCAAGGCTCAGCCCAAGCGCGGCCAAGCCCCAGGTCGGCACGCTGCGCTCGCGGTCGACACCATGTAGCAGTTCCGCCAGCAAGTAGGCCACCAACATCAGGGCCAGCAGCAGTCGGAACGGCTCCGGGTCCACCGACAGCAGGACCTGCGTACCGATCAGGCTGCCGATGATGGTGAAGGTCGGAATGGGCCAGAACAGCCGCAACGCCTCGGCGCGATGCTTCTCGCCGAGGATGCTCACCAGATTGATGAAGATGGTCGGGATCAGCGTCAGCAGGATCGCCGAGCGCATATCCATCATCAATGCGAGTAGCGGCGTCGCGACCATCGGAAAGCCGAAGCCAAAGACGCCGTGGACGAACGCAGACAATAACAGTACGGCGAGAACGGGAAGGTCTGGCATCGGGCGCGGGCACTACAAACTTGCCGGGCGTCTTGTCCCGCACGGGAAACGCCGAATTACTCGGTGCTTCCCGAAGGGCGCGTTTCGGGTGACCCGAAGCGAAGCTGTGCGTGATCAATCGCAGCAACAGGACGCGTTCTAGCCGCTGTGAATTAGCACGATAATACGAACGGTTGTCGATCGTGTAAATGACGCGCTTTCCCGCGATCTCGTGCCTCTGCGCACTCGCGGGCGATCGTTTGCATCGGATTATTGGCTGCTGCGAGGGGCGCGGCATCCGCACGCGAGGAGGACTCCCCGCGCATCTAACGCGTTCGACGGCAGAAGGATCAGACTGTCTGAGTCCCCTATTTGCCGACGGCGTCGATTAGGGCACGAAACAAGTCAGTTTCGGTCACCATGCCGACGACCTTTCGTCCGCCATCAAGGACCGGCAGGCAACCAATGCGGTTGTCCATCATCATCGTCGCCGCGTCGACGAGGTTGGTCTCGGGTGTCGCCGTGACGACCGGTGTGTGCATCACGTCGACCACCTCGACCGGCGCTTCTTGAAAGTGCCTCGCCGCGAGCTGCAGGTCCCGGCGCGTCAAGATGCCTACGACTTCATTCCCCGCGTCAACGACGGGAAGGTGGTGTAGGTTCTTGGTCTCCATGATGTCAAAGGCGGCGCCGTAGTCGGCATCCTTGCCGATGGTGACGGGCGTTCGGGTCATATAGTCGCTGACCAGCATGGTCGTTCTCCTTAAAGAGTTGGGTAAGTGGATCTCGGTGTTGTTCGATCGGGCGAGCCGGCCGCCGCCCGCGATTGCCTCTTATAGCCCTCCACGCCACCGTCACAGCCTAGCCGAAGAACAGCGGACATTCAGCCTATACTTTTTATACAGTTTTGTATTCTAAATGAAAATCGACGCCTTGATCAGGGTCTTGGCGCGCAGCTTCACGAGCGACCCGAGCCACCACAATAGCGTTGCCGTCGATGCGGGGGTAGGGGTCCAACTGAAACGCCGGAACAAGCTGATGCGGGTCAATAACCTTAGCGGATATCGGGTCGTAAGAATGCTATAAACAACCACACGAGGCCGCACGATCGGCCCTGTGGGGCGTCTGTGGTATCGCTGCCCTGCTTGGACGGATGACATCGCCGTCGGCACGGATTCCGAGCCGACTGACTCCGCTAAAACGTCAGAGGCCGCCGATGCCCGAATATCACCTGCCACCAGGTCCGCGCCGCAACATCCTGCCGCTTTTGGTCGTGATTTGGTTGGTCACATTAGGGGGGGTCTTCGCCGCCCCGAGCCAGCTTGCCGCACAGGGGGCAAGCGACGATAAGCCGGTCAAGCTGATCCCGAATCGTCGTTGTCTCAAGTGCCACAATGATGAGGAAGACAAGACCTCCGAGCGCGACGACGGAACCATCGTCAACATCTACATCGACGCGGAGCGCTTTGAGCACAGCGTTCATGGTGAGCAGCCCTGCATGGGTTGTCACAACAGCGTGAAGAAGGCCAAGCACAGAAAGCCGCTGCCGAAGAGCGTTGGTTGCGTCCAATGCCACATGGAAACCTTCGAGGAGCAACAGGGTAGCGACGACCCAAAATACAAGCGCCTCGACGTTGTGCTGGCCCAGATCGACAGCTACATGGAGTCGGTCCACGCCAGACCGAATCTGATGGATCAGTCCAGGACGAACGCCACCTGCTATGACTGCCACGATGCGCATAACGTGGGAACCATCGGCAGCGCCGCCCGTGCCGACTATCGTCAGCACAACCCGGATATCTGTGGGCGCTGCCACACCAAGCAGAAAGAGGTGTATGAAAGGTCGGTGCACGGTATCAACAAGCCAGGCGGCGAGGCGGACACCAACACGACTGCCTTGACTCATCGCGTCGACGGGGGGCTAGGACTGATCGCGACGGCCGTGGCGGCAAATGCTGACGATGGACGCGGCAACGCCATTCAGGCCGAGAA
>JBATTL010000554.1:0-3719 GCA_049670525.1 Thiohalocapsa sp.
GCTATGGGCGGGCCGAATGCGAGGGAATCATGGATATCATTCGGTACTCAAGCGGCCTAGGCGCCGGTTGGAAAACCGGCGCTCCCAGTCGCCGGTGGTGGCAGCGGGGCGCGTTCGTGTTAAAACTGCATGCCCTGATGGACAGGTGATGGTCCTGCGCCCCAGAACGGGGTGACGGTCCTCGCCGACGCCGACGAGACAATGAGACGAGAGCCAGCCCGAGCACGCGACATGAGCATTCAAGACCGCCTGATCATCTTCGACACGACGCTACGCGACGGCGAGCAGAGCCCTGGAGCGTCGATGACCAAAGACGAAAAGGTCCGGATCGCCAGGGCGTTGGAGAAGCTCAAGGTGGACGTGATCGAGGCCGGCTTCCCAATCGCGAGTATCGGTGACTTCGAGGCGGTTAAGGCGGTTGCGGAAACGGTCAAAGACAGCACGGTCTGCGGGTTGGCCCGGGCCCTCGACAAGGATATCGACCGGGCCGGCGAGGCGCTAGAGCATGCGAATTCCGGCCGCATCCATACGTTCATTGCCACCTCTCCGATCCACATGGCGAAAAAGCTCAAGATGTCGCCGGATCAGGTGGTGGAGCAGGCGGTGCACGCGGTGCGCCGGGCGCGCCAGTTCACGGATGATGTGGAGTTCTCACCAGAGGATGCCGGCCGCTCCGAGATCGACTTCCTCTGCCGCGTGCTGGAGGCGGTCATCGACGCCGGGGCACGTACCCTGAACATCCCGGATACCGTCGGCTATGCGGTGCCGCATCAGTTCGGCAGTCTGATCTCGCAACTCCGCGAGCGCATCCCGAACGCCGACAAGGCCGTGTTCTCGGTTCACTGCCATAACGACCTTGGTCTGGCCGTGGCCAACTCCCTGGCCGCCGTGCGCAACGGCGCACGCCAAGTGGAATGCACCATCAACGGTCTCGGCGAGCGGGCCGGGAATGCGGCGCTCGAAGAAATCGTTATGGCCGTGCACACGCGCCAGGATCTGTTCGAGTGCGACACGGGGCTGGATACGACGCAGATCATGACCTGCTCTCGGTTGGTGTCCGGCATCACCGGTTTTGCGGTGCAGCCCAATAAGGCCATCGTCGGCGCCAATGCCTTCGCCCACGAGTCGGGCATCCACCAGGACGGTGTGCTCAAACACCGCGAGACCTACGAGATCATGCGCGCCCAGGACGTGGGCTGGTCCGAGAACCGCATGGTGCTCGGCAAGCACTCAGGACGCAACGCCTTCCGCGCGCGCCTGCAGGAACTGGGCATCGGCTTCGAAAGCGAGGAAGAACTCAACGCCGCATTCAGCCGCTTCAAGGACCTTGCGGACAAGAAGCATGAAATCTTCGACGAGGACCTGCAGGCCCTGGTCACAATCGCCACCCTCGACGCCGCCGATGAGTGGGTCAAGCTGGTCACGATGAAGGTCTGCTCCGAGACCGGAGAGACGCCAAATGCCGAGATCGTCCTCAGCGTCGACGGCAACGAGAAGCCCGGCGCGTCCACTGGGGGCGGCCCCGTTGATGCCACGTTCCGCGCCATCGAGAGCATCGTCAATAGCGGCACGACGCTCAAACTCTACTCGGTCAACGCCATCACGAGCGGCACCGATGCCCAGGGCGAGGTAACTGTACGTTTAGAGCGGGGTGGCCAGATCGTCAATGGCGCTGGCGCCGATACGGACATCGTTATCGCCTCCGCCAAGGCCTACCTCAATGCCGTGAACAAGATCATGCGGCCCCGTGAGCGCGCACACCCGCAAACTGGCGACGTCTAATCGGGAAGAATCCGAGGCCGAGCGTCCAGTGGTATGGAGTTTCGAGCAGCAATGAATGAAGCGCTGAGACGACAATATCTCGACGCGATGGGCATCAAGCTTTGGCGTCTGCGCGCGTTCGACGCCGCGACGCTCGCCGAAAAGGCCCCGATGGTCGCGGGTAGGTCACCGACGACGCCCATTGCCAACTCAGCCGCGGAGCCGGCACCGCAGGCCACCGCAAACCCGCCAGCGCAAAGGCCAAACACCCTGGGTCCAGGAGACAACCATGTCCCAGACGACGGCATGCATCGACAAAACGGGCAACACCAGCCGTCATCACTGCCCAGGAATGGTCCCGCGGCCTCAGCGCAAGCAAATGACATGGGCTTGATCGCCGGGAGCTCCATCGCACCCGGTGCAGGCAAGAAAACCACCAGCACCCCAGCTCCGTCCGCAACCGTGCTGCCATTGGTCCAGGAAGAACCGCCACCCTGGTCCGATGCGGACATGCAGGGCATGCCGATGGACGAGCCGTTTGCCCCATCGGATGCGGCACAATTCGGCGCACCGACGGCCCCATCGACGAACCCGCCGGCAAACCCACCGGCGAACCCGGTCGATTCGATGGACTGGCCGGCGCTCGAGCAGACCGTGGCCGGCTGCCGCGCCTGCGGTCTGTGCGAGACGCGCACAAACACGGTGTTTGGCGTCGGCGATCGCAACGCGGAGCTGATGTTCGTCGGTGAGGGCCCGGGCCAGGATGAGGACCTGAAGGGGGAGCCCTTCGTCGGCCGTGCCGGCCAATTGCTGAACCGCATGTTGACGGCGGCAGGGCTGAAGCGCGAACAGGTCTATATCGCCAATGTGGTCAAATGTCGCCCACCCAAGAACCGCAACCCCAACCCGGAAGAAACCACCGCGTGCCGCGCATATCTGATGCGGCAAGTTGCGTTGGTGCAGCCCAAGCTCGTGGTTAGCCTGGGCGGCGTGTCTGCCAATAACCTGCTCGATACCACCGAGTCTGTCGGTCGGTTGCGTGGGCGCGCGCATGTGTTCGGCCCGGACCGCACCCCGTTATTGGTCACCTATCACCCTTCTTACTACCTACGCACACCGGCCGACAAGGCCAAGGGCTGGCAGGATCTGCAGCGGATGATGCGGATAGTGCGGGAAGCGCAGCAGGCTTGAGCCTCTGTCTTCAGCAGGCGCGCGAGGCTTCAGCCCCGGCAGTCTAGATGTCAGTGCCATGGATCGATTCCGCATGCCTGCATCAGCCCGATCCCCCACCCTCTGTCCCGGCCTAGGCAATCGCGTTGGGGTCGCGTCCCGCAACTGAACTCGGGCGCAGGGCGTCGTAGTCGCACTCAAAGCCCGCGCCGAGCAGCACCTCGCGCAGTGGCGACTCCAACGCGGGTGCGCCGTCGATCTGCTGGACGAGCAACCGGCGGCGACCGCCGGACGGCAAGCGGTGCAATGCCTGGCATGCCAGGCTCAGTGCTCCAATTGCGGCTTCGTCGCCTCGGCTGAAGGTTTGAATCTGCCGCCCACCAGCGCCGACGTAGATGATCGGCCGGCCCGCGATCAACAGGAGCCAGGCGCCCGCGATGCGTTTCGGCGCCTGTTTCGAAGCCTGTTTGTTCCCAGTTTCGGGCCCAGCCTGCATGGTCGTGGGCGGCCAGCTCAGCAATGCGCCATAGGGGTTGGCAGGGTCGACGGCCGAGAGGATGCGGAGCTGGTCCTCGTCGAAGCCTTCGATCGGCTCCTCGTCGATGCGCGCCGCACGCAGGCGCTCGACCGCACCGGGCAGCGCGAACTGGGCGCCGGACAGACCCTCGACGAAGTGACCCCGACGCACGCGACCAGTCTCCTCCATCTGTTTGAACAGCCGGTAGAGCGGGCCAAAGCCGCCGGGCAGATTTTCTGCCGCGACGGCCTCGCGGCTGACCACGCCGTAG
>JBATTL010000555.1:0-11268 GCA_049670525.1 Thiohalocapsa sp.
GGTCGTGATAACGGGATTAGCGATAGCTACCAGGGGGATCGGTCAGACAGCCCGAGTCTACCGGCACAGCGTTCGCGCTATCGTTTTCGCGATGACCCGGGTCTTCGGGACCAAGGTCGAGTTGACCGTCATGGGGCTTATCGTTTCCGGCCGCTGACGGCGAAAGAACTCGAGCGTCGGCGCGACGCGGTGGACGACGGAGGTTTTCGCCAGCGGCGCCCGAGGAGTCGGCAACAGGATACGGGCTCTTTTGGCGGTGAGGCCTTCGGTTTCGAACCGGATGGGGGTACAAGCGACTTTTATCAGCGTTACTATCGCGGCGGACCTTAGGCTGGCCGCGGTTTCAATGGCTTGGGCGATTTCCGGTGTTCGCGAGTTCGCGGTGTCCAAAGTCGAACCGACAATCGGGCCTCGATGTTCAACCTCCGGACTTTTTTGGTCTTGCTCGTTCTGCATTCTGACCGTCGCCAGTCCAGCAGTCTTGAGAGAAACGCGCCTATGATCACCGTCATCGGTACCCTGAAGGGCGGCTCGGGTAAGAGCACCTTAACGTTCAATCTCGGGGTTTGGCTTGCGATGGCTGACGTCGACGTGCAACTGATCGACGCGGATCCCCAAGCGACCCTGACAGACGTTGCCGAGGTCCGAACAGAAGAGGGCTTCGAACCGCGTTTGTTCGTCCAGGATCGGGCGATACTGAACGAGAAGGGTGTGCAGGCGCACGAAGAAACGCTCATCGACATCGGTACCGCGGACATGGATGCGGTGCGCAAAGCGCTGGAACTTTGCGACCGCGTTGTCGTGCCGGTGCCGCCCTCCCAGGCCGATATCTGGTCGACCCAGCGGTTCGTCGGCTTAGTCAATTCGGTGGAACGCAAAGGGCGGCCCGACATTGTCGGCTTCATCAATCGTGGTGATACTCATCATGCCGTCAGGGAAACCAACGAGGCTGCGGCCGCACTGGTGTCGTTGCCTGACATCCGCTTTATCAAGCCCCGACTGTCCCAGCGCACTGTGTTTCGGCGGTCCTTCAGCGAAGGTCTCGCGGTCTTCGAACTTGAGCCCAAGGGAAAGGGAGCCAAGGAGTTTTACGCGCTTGCCGCCGCGCTATTTCCCCACCTGCTAAGTTAGTCGCTGAATCTTCGATGATCCCGCTTGGGTTCAGACTCGCGCCAGGCAAGCGTCAAGGTCCCAACCTCGCGCTCTTGGGCGCTGAATTTCGCCGCGCCTTGCCTGCTTTGTTCTTGGTCGGAACCGATCGGCCTGTTAGCGGCACAGAATTCCGTGCGGTCCGTGATGACAATGGTATGACGCAGTGTTTGTGTTAGGCTTTTGCCGCAAGACCTGGGATCGCGGCTTAGTGCGACCGGGCCCATTGAGCACAAGTCAAACGTGCGAGGCTGCCGGATCGGACCTATAGGCGTCCCGATGCGGACCATCGCACCAGGCGGAGGCGCAATTCCCATGGCGGGCAGCAAACAAGATGATTCCGGGCGGGAACAAGCCGATCCAAACGCGCGGCGAGATGCGACATCGACGGATGTCGAGGCCAACGCTTATGCCATGGACCGGCTGTCCCAGACTTTCGAAAACAGCGCGCGCCGTTGGGAACTGATCGTCTATCCTTCCCTGTTCGCCTTCATCATCCTCGCCGCCTATGGCTTCTACCTCGTTTTCAGCCTCGCCAAGGACGTTCACTATCTGGCCATCAGCGTCGATACCAACATGACGGTGCTTGCGAGCAATATGCAGTCCATCTCCGACAACATGGGGCAGATCAGCTCGAACGTCCGCACGATGGCGGTTGGGGTAGACTCGATGGCCCGTGACGTCAGTACCCTGGAGCCCATGCTGACGACGATGCAGGACATGGATCGGTCGATGCAGTCCATCACTTATACCACGGCCACAATGCGAGACGACCTTGGCGGGATGAACCGCAGCATCGGCCGGCCTATGCACTTCATCAATTCCTTCTTGCCCTGGTGACAGGGTCCCGCGGGCCCGCATGCGGACCGTGAAGGCCAGGAGTGGCGAAGGTAATTTGGCCGTGGGTATTGATCCGCACGCGGCAAACGCGTCTGGCGCGGGCATTCGACTCGTGGTCGCGATCTCATCCCGCGCGCTATTCGATCTCAGCGCTTCGCACCAGGTCTTCGTCGAACAGGGTGTCGACGCCTACCACGCTTACCAGGTCTCCAACGAGAACGATCTGCTGGCTCCGGGCGTGGCGTTCCGGCTGACCAAGAAGCTACTCGCGTTGAACGAGCAACTCGGTGAGCGGGGACGGGTCGACGTAATACTCTTGTCGCGGAACAGCTCGGATACGGGTCTGCGGGTTTTCAATTCGATCCGGCACCACGGACTCGACATCACGCGCGCGGCATTCACCGGCGGCGAGAGCCCCTATCGCTACGTGAGCGCGTTTGGCGCACATCTTTTTCTTTCCGCGGATCCCAGCGATGTGCGTCAGGCGCTGGCGGCCGGCTGCGCGGCGGCCACCCTTCTACCGGCCCAGCCCCTCGGGGAGGGTGCGGAGGAAACCCCGTTGCGCATCGCTTTCGACGGTGATGCAGTGCTGTTCTCGGACGAATCCGAGCGCATCTATCGCCGTGAAGGACTTGACGCATTCAATGCCAACGAGCTCGCTTCCGCGTCGGTGCCACTATCGGATGGACCCTTTAAGGGCTTCCTGATGGCTTTGCAGCGTATCCAGGCGGTCTTCCCCGTCAAACAGTCCCCATTGCGCACGGCGCTTATCACATCGCGCGGCGCGCCGTCACACGAGCGCGTCATTCGCACGCTGCGCGCCTGGAATATCCGAATCGACGAAGCACTGTTCTTGAGTGGTCTGAACAAGGCGCCGTTCCTGAAGGCTTTCGACGCGGACATTTTTTTCGACGACCAGGAGAACCATTGCCTGGATGCCCAGGATCTGGTTGCGACCGGGCATGTGCCGCACGGTGTTGCAAACGCCATGTGAACGTTGTGCCCACTCCCATGCGCACCCGATCACGCTTGGCGACCACGTACCAAAGGCCGTCCCCATTAGCATGAATCCAGCGGCGTCTTACTCAACGCCCCGGCAACCTCGCGCACGAGACGCGGTACCAGGTAACCGGGCAGATGCGCGCGCAGCGTCGTAATGAGCTGGCGCGCGCGATCGTCGTCGACCTCGAAATGCGCTGCGCCTTCGACTCGGTCGAGCTGATGTAGGTAATAGTTGATCACACCCAGATCGAACAATCGTTCCGCGAGTTCCGCCAATACTCCGGCGTCGTCGTTGATCCCCCGAAGCAGGACGCTCTGGTTGAACAGCGGGATGCCGGCCTTCCGCAGCATTCCCAGGGCGCGCGCGGCGGCGTCGCCGAGTTCCGCCGCATGATTCACATGGACGACAATGACGGTGCGGAGCCGGCTGGCGGTCAGTACCCTGCAGAGCGCTGGGGTGACGCGGCTCGATAGCACCACCGGCAATCGCGTGTGCAGGCGCAGCCGACGCAGTTGCGGCAGGCCCTCGAGGCGGGTGATCAGTGCGCTCAGGGTGTCGTCCCCGAGCATGAGGGGATCGCCACCGCTGAGGATGACTTCGTGCAGGTCGTGCGCGGCTGCGATCGCTTCCAGCGCGGCATCGAAATGTCGTCCACCGCCGTGGTCCGCGTAAGGGAAATGTCGCCGAAAGCAATAGCGGCAATGTACAGCACAGGCGCCTGTGGCAACCAGCAAGACGCGCCCGGCGTACTTCTGCAAGAGCCCCGGCGCGCGGCAGGCCGCCGCATCATTCACCGGATCGGGGGAGTAGCCGCTGGCTGTCAAATGCTCAGCGGCGCTGGGTAGGACCTGGAGCAGCAATGGGTCGCGGGGGTCGCCTGGTCGCATCAGCGCGGCGAATCCGCGTGGCACCAGCATTCGAAAACCTTGCGCCGCCTCAGTCGCCCCGGACACTGGTCCGTGGTCGAGGTTCAGGTACTGAAGCAACTCGGCCGGTCGCGTGAACGCTTGCGCAAGCTCCGTTTGCCAACTCGCCCTCGATGCCGGCGTGCGGTTGTTGAGGCCTTCGTCCTTATTCATGCGGCTTACTGGCGTCGCGCCGCATTTTCAGGCGGGGCATCGGGGAGGATGATCGGGGAATGTGCCCGGGAGTCGGTGCGTGATTCGACAGAAATCGCGTTGTTACCAGCACGGCGACGCAAGACTGGACATCACCCCGAGCGCGTCGCCGGGCATCGGCATCGGCATCCCGCCCCAAGGTCCGCCGGCCTTGAGCCGAATCACATACTCGGCCCATTGCAGGGGCCGTGGCAAATAGCCGACTTGGGCCGCGATGCTGCGCAGTTCGGCGACGAACGCGATGTCGCAGGGCCTGTCTGAGTTTGGACCCGCCGTGCAAATGTCGTGACGCATGCAGGCCGCATCGAAGGCATCAACCGGCGGCGGCCAGCCCGCGTTTGGATAAGCAATGCCACACCAGTTTCCGTAGATCGGCATACACTTGAAGGCGGTGGCCTGGCCGGCCGCAAGGGCCAGCAGCAATCCGGTCAGAAATGCCAATATAGTGGATCGGGACATTGGGATTCCTCGGCGCGGTTCTTACTCCGCTGCAATGTTAACCAAAGGCGACCCGCGAGGGGATGGGATGTTCTCGCCGTGAGCCGCCTTGACGCGCTGTTGATGCGCTCTCGGGGAAGCAGCGGATCTCCGCGGAGCTTGATCAATCTGGATTTCGGATTGTCGGTGTCGGCATTATGAACACCTTGAGTAAAGAGTTTGGCCCAAACGGCAGTGTTGGTGCCTATCAAACTTGCTTCGATGAATCCTGGTCGGACGACCTGCCGCTGGACCAGGTGCGGTTCGTCGTATTGGACTGTGAGACCACCGGCTTGGACCCACGTCGACACCGTATCGTGAGCATCGGTGCGGTTGCCGTCGTGCAGGGCCAGATCGACCTCGGCGACGGATTCGAGGCCCTGTTGCGCGTTCGTTTCAATACCGAGGCCACGCTTGTCCATGGAATCACCCGCGACGAGACCCGGACGGGTATGGATGAGTCCGATGCCATGGCGAAGCTCTTGGCCTATCTGGCTGACGGCGTCGTCGTCGGTCATCACATCGGCTATGATCTCGCCATGATCGACGCGGCCCTGCGTCGTCACGGGGACGTCAAGCTGCTTAACAAGCAAATCGATACCGGCAATATGGTTCTGCGATTGCAGCAGCAGGGCGCATTTGCCCATCGGTCGGCGCCGAAGGATCTCTCGCTTGATGGTCTGTGTGCATACTTCGGCGTTGTGCCGTACGACCGGCACACGGCACCCGGCGATGCCTTTCTAACCGCGCAGATATTCATGCGGCTGCTGCGTCTGGCCGCTCGGTATGGATGTGGCACGCTGGGCAAGGTCGCGGGGGTCGCGCCGCAGCAGCAACAACAGGCGGAGCTGTGATAGGACCGATGAAGACCCTTCAGTTGCGGAGTCTGCGGCCAGCCCGTTTATTTCGAAAACACTGTCTGTACCCATTGCGGCGCGACCCTGGGTTTGCTCCCCGACCGAATGCGCCTTGCGGCTCTGGAGCAGGGTGAAGATGGCCTCTGGCGTGAGCCCGAAACCGGTCGCGGCGCATCAAGCGGCCCGGGGTCGCGCCCCGATACTCGGGAGGATGGTCTTTCTCTATCCCTTGGTCCTGTCACAGCAAGGTTATCGACAAGTTAAGCTACGTTCATCGCGTGGTACACGGGAGCTGACTGCGGGGGGTCTGAAGGTGGCGGCACGCTATTGTCATCACAGGCGGGCGTCGGCCTTATCACCAATTTGCATGATATCTGACAAGAGGACATAGAGCTCGGTCCATGCGCACCACAACGCTGGTTTGAATCGCTCCCCTAATGCCCGCTCCAAGGTCCAGATCAGCGCGTCACCCAACTTGGCGTAGTCCGCGGCGCTCACGCCGATTGGTGCGTGGCGGGCGCCGAGCGCCTTGATCCGTTCCAGCATCGGGGCCGGCTCATCCAGCGCACAGACGGCGGCGTCGATCATCCGCATCAGCGCCTGCACTTGCTCCTTGATGTCGATCTTGAAAAGCGCACGTAACTCGGGGTGCAGCTCAAACAGTCGTGTGTACAGCATGAACCCGGTCTGGTCCGAGATCGGTGCGATCTCGGTCCAGGAAGCCTTGACCGCGGCAATCGAATTCGGGCTCATGAAATCGGGCTAATGGTTCAACTGCCAGCACCCGTCAATCCTCACAGGACAACCCGTGGGCAATCAGGCCCTCTTCGAAATGGTCGGAAATCATCGGATGTGCCAGGACGTAGTCGCCGGCTCGGATGCTGAAGTCGCCAAGGGCGTCATCGACAGCCTGTTCCCACTCTTCGATGCTGTAGTCACCTCTGCCGAGCCACATCAAGGCCACCAGCTCGGCCCGCTGTCGCTCGGCCATGTCCTCGACGATGCCGCGAAACTCGGCGAGGCTGTAGTCGTCGCTGTGGTCCGCCAATACTTGCATTGCCCAATCCTCCGTGGGGCTGTCGGGTACGTCGGGAATCACGACCTGCTCCTTAGCCTGGAACTCTCTGGCCAGTGCAATGAGGGTACAAAGGGTTTCGAGTCTGATATGCAAGCGCACGGGCGCCTCCTCTTTAACGTTCACTGGGTTCGAGCCGCGCGGACTGGCGTGCGGCCCAGACAAACGGCTGGCGCCCGCGACATGCGTCAACGCCGAACATCCAATGGGCCGAGTTTACATCGCCTGAAACGGCGGATGGCCTGATCGAGAACAAGTGCCTGTGGAATTGCTCGAACCCGGAACTGTTGGTGCACTGCGCCCGTTCCATTGACGAGGCATGTGATTTTTCGGCGCGTAGGCGCCACTTACTGGTCGTCGGGGCTGGTGCGGTCGTTCCAGCTGCGCGCGATCACGGATTTCGGGCGGAGGTCTTCGATATGGTTCACAAGACGCTGATGGATATTCTGGCAGCCGCGGCGGTTGTCGCACTATTGGCGGCATGCACGTCGGCGCCTGAGACCGGGCGTAGGCAACTATTGCTGGTGAGTCCGTCCCAAGAAGCCCAGCTCGGCATACAGGCCTTCAATGAGATCAAGCGCGACGAGCCCGCGATAACGGGCGGACCCGACGCCGCGCTGGTGCGCAAGGTCGGGCAGCGCATCGCCCGTGTCGCGCCGCTGCCCAACGCGCAATGGGAATTCGTGCTGTTCAAGGACGACGCGCCTAATGCCTTCGCGCTACCCGGGGGCAAGGTTGGCATCAACACAGGCATTCTGCCCATCACCAAGAACGAGGCGGGCATGGCCACCGTGATGGGACACGAGGTGGCGCATGCCGTGGCGAGGCACAGTGCCGAGCGCATGTCGCAGGGGATGGCGGTGCAGATCGGGGGCCTCGTTCTGGGTGCCGCGCTCGGTCCGGAAGCGAGCGCCACCAAAGACGCCGCGATGCAGGCCTATGGCCTGGGCGCGCAGTATGGCGTCATGCTGCCGTACTCGCGTACCCATGAGCTGGAGGCGGATCAACTCGGTCTGATCTACATGGCCCGCGCCGGTTACGATCCGGCCGAGGCCATCGAATTCTGGAAGCGCTTCGCCGCCTACAACGCGAAGCGTGGCGGCAAGCCGCCGGAATTTCTGAGCACTCACCCGCTGGACGCCCGGCGAATCGCGCAGCTTCAGCAGATGCTGCCACGGGCGCAGGCCGAATACGAGCGGATCAAGGCGAAGTCCGGTTAATCCGCTGTGCCGTTGCGAACTCGTTTAATCCGCTGGTCCACGGCGACACTAGCGGTCCTCGCCCTGGCCTGTGGTGCCTGGTTGCTCTGGCCGGACGACGCTGCGCCGCCTCGTATGGGCATGGATCCCTCGGCGTTACTTACTGCGCTTGCTAGCGATACTGACGGCTTCGCCGAGGTTGGCCCGGCATGGGAGTACGCCTTTCCGAGCGACTACGGTCCGCATTTCGACTATCGTACCGAGGTCTGGGATCTCAGCGGCGCGATCGCCGATGTCGGCGGGCGGCGTTACGGTGTGAGACTCACCTTCCTGCGCATCGGGTTGGTGCCGCGGGATCAGCAACGACCGTCCGAGCTTGCGGCGAATTCGGTCATGCTCGCGCGCTTCGCCCTGGCTTCAGAGGACGGTGACAGGGCGCGGACCGCTCAGCGAATCAGCCGCGCCGCCGCGGGGCTTGCCGGGGCCGAGCGAATGCGTGTCTGGCTAGAAGACTGGTCACTGGGACGAGCCGGAGACGATGCCCTGGTGCTGGAAGCTAAGACCGATGAGATGCGCTTGTCGCTGAAACTGTTGTCAGAAAAAGCCGCCGTCACCGGGGATCAGATTGGCCTCTTCGATGGACCTGCAGGCGGCGACGGGCCGGGTTTTCACTATTTCCTGCAGCCGCGTCTGACGGCGATTGGCAGGTTGATGATCGGCTCCAGTGGCCGCTCTGATTTGGATGGTGAGACCGTCGCCGTGACCGGTGATGCCTGGCTCGAACGCGCCTGGGGCTCAACCGTCGGCGGGCTCAGCGGTGCACGCGGCCAGCTGTTGTTGAATCGCTTCTCGCTGCAACTCGACGATGGCAGCGAACTCATGTGCATCCATTTGCGTCGGCGCGACGGTGGGGGCACCCCGCTGCCGACCTGCCTTGCCATTACCGGTAGTGGCGACCGACGTCTGTTTCAGCGCCGCGAACTGACCCTCGAACCGGCCGTCGAACCCGGGCGCGGTCACCGGGCCGGCACCGGCTACCCATTGAATTGGCGCCTGGCGTTGCCGGCCCTCGGACTGGATCTGTCGTTGCGGCCGCTGCTTGTGGATCAGGAGATCGAATTGGGGTTGAGTGCCGGTCCACCCCAATGGAGCGGGGCCCTGAGCCTTGCTGGGAGCCGGGGCGATGAAGCCGTTACCGGAAGCGGTCGCATGGATCTCAACGGCTATGAAGCCGACGCGGGAACCTGAGCCGCGCGCCTTTGCCTACGCTGACCATGCCTCTGGAAACTCTCCCATGATGTCCCCGAGACTAATACTTCTCCTTCTCATTTTAGGGATCTTCTCACTGAATGGCTGCGACGGCGATGGGCCCGTCGAGTTCACCAGGGCAGAGCCCGGCGTAATTCCAGCGACGCCGCAGCGCCCCGGTGATCCGGCGGTGGGCTACGATGCCTTGGTCAATCGAGCCGCGGTCACCTGCGGACTCCCCTATCGCGCCTACGCCGCGAGTACCGGCAATCCGGCGCCGGCCCACGCGTTGCCCGGCCGCTCCGGCCGCAATGCGGAACTGCCTTATGCGGTTACCGCCTTTACCACCGATAGCGGCGTCGAATTAGTTACCAGCAATTGTCTGGGGTGTCACGCCGCGCCGCTGAATGGCGAGTTGGTGATGGGTCTTGGCAACGAATTCCTGGATTTCACAGGCGATCCGATCATGGCAGTGGAGGCCGCGGGCGCGTATGTGGAAGGTGGGGCGGAGGCAGCGGAGTGGCAACGCTGGGCGGACCGCATTTCCGCCATCTCCCCCTGGGCGATGACCGATACGGTCGGCGCCAACCCTGCGATCGCGTTGACGCTGGCGCTGATGGCTCACCGCGATCCCAAGACCCTGGCATGGTCTGATCAGCCCCTGATCAAGCCACCAACTGAGGACATGATGCCCGTTAGCGTTCCCCCCTGGTGGAATGTCGGCAAAAAGCACGCGATGTTTTACAACGGAGAAGGCCGCGGCGACCATGTGCGCTACATGATGCTGGCCTCCACCACCTGCACGGACTCGGTGGCTGAGGCGCGGGAGATCGACGCCTGGTTCAAGCATGTGGGCGCCTATCTCGCAACGTTGCAAGCTCCCGTCTATCCCGACGTTGTCGATATGCAGTTGGCAGCCGCCGGGGAAGAGTTGTTCAAGTCGGAGTGCAAGAAATGCCACGGCACCTACGGTGCACAAGAGCGCTATCCGAACAAACTGATCGCTTTGGACAAGGTTGGCACCGACCCGATGCTGGCGGAAAAGGCTTACAACGACGGTGAACGATTCGCGCGCTGGTTCAACCAGTCATTTTACGGCGAAGGCTCCAGCAGCCAACCGGCGCTCGGCTATGTCGCGCCGCCGCTCAACGGTGTTTGGGCTACGGCGCCCTACCTGCACAACGGTTCCGTTCCGACCCTGGCGGTCTTGCTCAATACGGAACAACGACCCAGGCGCTGGCGCTTCGACGGCGAGGCCCCCGCCTATGACAAGACCGGTCTCGGTTGGACCTATCGCACCCTGGAACAAGGCCGCGAACAGTTCGCCAGTCTCGACGAACAGAAATGGGTTTATGACACCACGCGGCCCGGCTTCAGCAACCAGGGACACGATTTCGGCGATGTCCTTGATGACGGCGAACGTCTCGCGCTGTTGGAGTATCTGAAGACTTTATGATTCGGATCAAACCATTAGCAGCGCAGGCGTGTGTTGCGAAGACAAAGCTCATAGCGATCTACAAAGCTCATAGCGATCTACGCTGAATAACAATTTGTCCCCTAAGCAATCGAACCACCCAAGCAAACACACCGGGAGCACCCCTATGCACAGAAAGTACACCGCAGTCTCTTGGCTGATGGCCCTTGCGCTTCCCTGCAGCGCGATCGCCGATGAAGAGAATGGTCATCATTCGCCCTTCGAGGATCAGCCGCTGATCACACTGATGCACAACATGCAGTATTACGGTCACAAGCTCGGGCTCGCCATCGACGCCGGCAATCGCGACCTTCAGGGGTTTTATGTCCACGAGGTCGAGGAGGTCATTGACGCCGTATCGGCAATTGATAGTTACGATGGGATCGCGATTTCGACGCTGCTCGCCTCGACACTGAAACCTGCTTTCGAGGTACTGGAAGCCGCCATCGAGATCGGAGATCAGGATAGCGTCAGCGCCGCTTATGGCCGACTTTTGAAGGGTTGCAACGGTTGCCACGAGCGTGCTAATCGGCCATACATCGTCATCGAACGCAATCGCGATAACCCCTATCCGCAGCGTTTCGCGCCGGTCCAGTAATCGATTGCTGCCGGTGTGACCAATCGCCGCAGCATTGTCAGGCCCGGCCGCGCGTCACCTACGCGGATCTTCATCTTGTCAGCCGCGCCGGAATATTGTTGGCCAGCAGTTCCCGCCTCAAGAATATTGACTTATAGATCAATATCCTACGAGGGATCGCAAAAAAGTTCTTCGCAAAGTCTTCAGTGGAATCAGTAAAATAGCCTGCATACTTTAAGTCGTGAGGCAAG
>JBATTL010000556.1:0-3440 GCA_049670525.1 Thiohalocapsa sp.
GTGCCCAGACCGGCACCACGAGTTGAAAGTTGAGGAAATTGGCGTTGAAGCCCCAAACGCCGGCATAGGCGATAACGACACCGGCCAATGTGCCGGCACCTGCCAGCAGCAGGGCCTCGATCAAAAACAGGCCCATGACATCGCGCTGGCGGGCACCGAGAGCCTTGAGCAAACCGACCTCGGCGGTACGTTGGGACACGGACACCAGCATGACGTTCATGATCAGCACACCGGCCACCGCCAGGCTGATGGCCGCGATACCGGACACCGCCAGCGTCAATGCGCCGAGGATTCGATCAAAGGTGCCGAGGATCGCATCCTGGGTGATGACGGTGACATCGTCCTCGCCCTCATGGCGCTCCCGGATGATGCGTCGCAGATCTTCGGCGCCGGGCTCCAGCGCCGCTCGGCCGCGCGCTTGCACCAGCACGCGAAAAAGGGCCGGATTATCGAACAGAGCCTGGGCCGCGCTGACCGGAATCACGGCGAGATCGGCCATATTGTCCCCGAGGGAGACACCCCCGCTCGCAAGCAAACCAATGACACGAAAGCGCCGGTCACCGATACGAACGCGCCGGCCCACCGGGTTGGCATTGCCGAACAGTTCACTGGCCAGTGTTTGACCCAGCACCGCAACCGGCAGCGCGCGCTCGGCATCACCGCTGGGCAGGATACGCCCTGTTGCGAGTTCGAGGTGACGGATAGCGAAGAACGCACCGGTAGTGCCAAGTATGGTCACCTCCCGCTCCAGACTGCCCACGGAGACCGGCGCCTGGCCGATGGACACGGGTGCGACACGTTCGACATGAGGCGACCGCAACAGTGCCAGCGCGTCCTGCAGCGTCAGATCCCGCGGCGTCTCCCCGAGCAGCGGCGGCGGCCCGCCAGCGGTCTCGTTACGACCCGGCAGCACAATCAGCAGATGCGTCCCCAGCTGCGTGAACTCGTCCAGCACATAGCGCCGGGCGCCCTCCCCCAGCGACGACAGCAAGACCACCGACGCGGCGCCGAAGGCGACCGCCAGCAATGTCAGCCAGCTGCGGGCGCCATGGGAAGACAGCGCTTTCGCCGCGCTGGTCAGCGTGTCGACTGTGCGCATTTCTCGCTCATCGGCAGTGTTGCCGCGCATGCCCCCGACAGGGCTTGCCCCTTAATCGACCGCCAACTAGCCTAAGTAAACTAAGTTTACCCGAGCATGCCATGCGAACCTTCAACATGCACGAGGCCAAAACCCACCTGTCGCGGCTCGTCGAGCAGGCCGCCCAAGGACAGCCCTTCGTTATCGCCCGCGCTGGCAAGCCCTTGGTCAAGGTCGTGCCACTCATCCCACCGGAGGTCGGCGCTAAGCGTCGACTGGGTTTCATGACCGATCAAATCGAGGTACCGGAAGACTTCGACCAGTTGGCCGGTGTGGAAATCGAGCGGATGTTCGGCGTCGATCCACTCCCATGAAGCTGCTCCTGGACACCCATCTGTCGCTGTGGGCAGTCGGACTGCCCGAGCGGCTTCCCGCCATCGCGCCCGCTCATCGACACACCCGACAACGACCTGTTCTTCAGCGCCGCGAGCCTGTGGGAGATTGCAATCAAACGCGACCTCGGCCGCGATGACTTTCGAGTTGATGCGCACGTACTGCGCCGCGGGTTGCTGGACACCGGCTACAACGAGCTGCCGATCACCAGTCAGCACGCCGTGCCATCGACGGGCCGCACCGATCCACAAGGACCCCTTTGACCGTATTCTCGTTGCCCAGGCAACGGTTGAGGGTATCACCCTGCTGACGACAGACCCACTGGTTGCGCAATACCTTGGACCAATCCGGAGAGTGTAGCGGCCCGAGCAAACCAACTCCTGACCCGATGCGGTGCGGTCTTGATCCATCGGCACGCGCTCCGAAGACTCTTGCCCACTACGGCCCTACCACGATCGCGCCATCATCCATCCGCACACGCCGCTGAGCGCGCTCGCCGATGGCCGCGTCGTGGGTCACGATGACCAGCGTCAGGCCCTTTTGATTCAACTCCTCCAGCGTCGCGATCACGTCATCGCCGGAGGCGCGATCGAGATTGCCGGTGGGCTCGTCGGCCAGGATGAGACCCGGCTGCATGACCGTGGCGCGGGCGATGGCGACGCGCTGGCGCTGGCCGCCGGAAAGCTGATCCGGGCGATGTCCCGCACGCGGGGTCAAACCGACGGCATCGAGCATCGTCGCGACCTGCTCGCGGCGGACCCGCGGCGCAACACCCGCTAGGACCAGCGGCAGCTCAACATTCTCGAATGCGGTCAGACGCGGGATCAGGTGAAAGGCCTGGAACACGAAGCCGATACGCTCGCGCCGCAGCCGTGCGCGGCGCTCTTCGGCCAAGTCCGTAGTCTCAACGCCGTCGAGCCGATAGCTGCCGGCATCAGGGCGATCGAGCAGGCCGAGAATGTTCAGCAGCGTGCTCTTGCCGGAGCCGGACGGTCCCATGATCGCGGCGTAGGCGCCGTCCGCCAGGGTCAAATCGACGCCGCGCAGCGCATGCACCGTCTCGTCGCCGACCTGGAAGATCCGCTCCACGGCGGCGAGTTCAATCATGGCGACCGGTCTTGATCCGCGACGGCGGATGCGCCGGCCTCGACGCCATCTCGATCCAGCGAAAGCACGACCTGATCCCCCTCCTCCAGCCCAGTCAAGACCTCGGTCCGATCCCAGTTCGCGAGACCGGTCTCGATATCGCGATCGGCCAGCAGCCCAGTAACCGCGTCCAGCAACAGCACGCTGGCGGGCTCGCCGGTACGGATTGCGGCGGTCGGCAGATGCAGCGCATCGTCCCGACTGTCGACGACGATCTCGACATCGGCGCTGTAACCGGCCAGCAGCGGGCTATCAACGGGCTGCTCGGCCAGGACCACCTCAACCTCGACGGTGCGGGCCTGCTTCTCCTGATCGAGCACATAGGGCGCGATTCGCCTAACCGTGCCCGCGAAACCCTGATCCCCGAACGCATCCAGCGTGACCCGGGCGTCCAATCCGAGCCGAACCTTGGCCGCGTCCACCTCATCGATGGGGGCGGAGATATAAAAACAGAGATCGTCGATCAGATCCACGGCCGGCGGCGTTGGTATACCGGGCGGGGACGGCGTGACGTACTCGTTGAGCTCGCCGGAAACCTCGGCGACAACGCCGGCAAAAGGTGCCGTGAGCTGGGTGCGCTCCAGCTCCGCCTCGGCAACACCCAGCCTGGCCGAACTCACCCTCGCGGTTGCGCGTGCGGCCTCGCACTCGGCACGTCCAGCCTGGGCGCCAGTGATGGCGCGATCCAGGGCCTCTTCGGAGGCCATCTTGCGTTCCTTGAGCTTGACCTGGCGCGCCGCCTCGCGCTCGGCCTGATCGGCGTTCAGACAGACGGCGCGAGCCCGCGCATCCCCGGCCTCGGCCTCACGCTCGGCCAGCCTGA
>JBATTL010000557.1:0-9616 GCA_049670525.1 Thiohalocapsa sp.
GCCCTCGGCGGCACGCTGACCGCGGTGATCATCAAGCAGCTCAAGGGCGCCGGGATGCACGCCACCGGTGCCAAGTCCCACAACCTGTACCCCGGTGACAATCCGGAGAAGCCGAGTATCGCGGCGGCGCTGGTAAGCGGCGCGCTGGCCCCCGAGGCCTGGGCGCTGGTGCGGACCAACATGAGCCGGGCCGGCGGTGGCCCGGCCGGAAGGACCGTGGTCACCGAGTTCGAGCGTGGATTGACCGAGATTGGCGAGTTGCCGACCAAGGCCTTTGCAGTCGGCGAAAAGGCCGTCCCGGCCAGCGCCATGGCTGCGATGGTCGCGGAACTTGGCCGGCGCGATCCGTTGTTCGTCGTGACCAACGCCGACGGCAACGAGGCGTCCAATATGAAGGCCATCAACCAAGCGTTGAAGATCCGCCATCCGACCGAAGACGCACTCTACAACCAGTCGCCGAATGGACAGGTCTACGAGCCCCTGAGCGAGGATGCCTGCGCCGGCTTTGCAGCCGCTCTGGCCCTGTTCGGCGGACGGTCGCTGTGGCTGTCCTACGAGAGCTTCGCCATCAACGGTTGGCCAATCGTGCAGACGGTCGGGCAGGCCATGGCCGAGCTGCGGCGCAAGACGCCGGCGGTGGTGACCATGTTCACTGCGGGCGCGCTCGAACAGGGGCGAAACGGCTGGACCCATCAGCGACCGGAGATCGAGAATTATATCGGCGGCCAGGTGCGCAACGGCAACGTCTATCTACTGTATCCGGCGGACGCCAATATGATGCAGGCCGCCTACCGCTGGGCCGTGACGCAGCACAACAAGTGCATCAGCATCGTCGCCAGCAAGTCCGCGCTGCCGGTCTACACAACGCCGGAGCAGGCGCAGCAGGCCATCGATGACGGGGCAGGGACGCTGTATGAGTCGGCGTCCGGTGATGGTCCGATCGTTGTCTTTGCCGTGACTGGCGACATGGTCTTGCTGCCCGTGTTCGAGGCCAAGACCAAGCTGGAAGCCACGGGCCGACGCGTGCGCATCGTTGCTGTCGCCAATCCGCGCCGCCTTTACCGCCCTGGCGATGTCGCCTGGCAGCACAGCGCCGAAGCCGACGATCGTTTTATGGACGATGCGCGCTTCGGCGAACTCTTCGATGGCGATGCGTTGATCGCGGTTAGTGGCGGCGGCACGGTCGCTCTGGAGCCGGTGCTGCTGCGCACCAAAAGCCCCGCCCGCGACCTCTTCGGCTGGCAGCGCGGCGAAACCACGGCGAGTCCGGCGGAGATCATGGCCTACAACGGCATCACGGCGGATAGTCTCGCGAGTCGCGCTCAGGCGATGCTTTAGGCTCGGTCCGCCCGGCGCGACTGGCCGGGCGGTCCTTTCAATGCGCCACCGATGTCGGGAGACGGCGCGAATCCCGGTTGGGTACTCGACGGTAGCGGTGCGTTGGCGACTGGTCCTGCCGCGATAGCGCGCCCACTCACGATTGGCAGGCGATACGAAGCATGACAACCCACACGACCAAAACCGTTGTCATCGATGACGACCCCACCGGCTCCCAAACCGTTCACGGCTGTCTGTTACTCACGCGCTGGGACGTGCCGACGCTGACCGAGGCCTTGGGCGACGAATCGCCGCTATTCTTCGTGCTCAGTAACACCCGCGGTATGAACCCCGAGGACGCCGCCGCCGTAACCCGCGAGGTCTGCGTGAATCTGCGTGCCGCGTTGGACGCTTCGGCGGAGCGGGGCAGGCCAATTCAGCCGGTGATCGTCAGCCGGTCGGACAGCACGCTGCGCGGACACTACCCGGTCGAGACGGATGTGATTGCCGAGGAGCTGGGGCCGTTCGACGCGCATTTCCTGGTGCCCGCCTTCTTCGAGGGCGGTCGGATCACCCGCAACGGCACCCATTACCTGATCGTCGACGGTCCGTCGGGACCGACGCCCGTGCCGGTTAATGAGACGGAGTTCGCGCAGGACTCGGTGTTCGGGTTCAGTACGGCCTACTTGCCGGACTACGTCGAGGAGAAGACCGCCGGGCGCATCAGCGCCGGGCAGGTTGAAGGGTTCATGCTCGCCGATGTGCGGGGCGACATCGGTGATCGGTTGCGTACCCTGACCGGAAACCGCTGCTGCATTGTCGATGCCGAGCGACAAGCGGATCTACATGATTTCTGCCGTCAGGTGATCGCAGCGGCGGACGACGGCAAGCGTTTTCTGTTCCGCAGCGCGGCCAGTCTTCTGACAGCATTAGCCGGGTTGCCGCCCCAGCCCGTCGCGGCCGACGCGATGACGGCCTTTGTCCGCGATGGGCAACCGGGTGTGGTGCTGATGGGCTCCCATGTGGACAAGTCGACGCGCCAACTGGAGCAGCTGATTCAAGACACGGACGTTGTGCCGTTGGAGATCGACTTGGATCGGATGCTGTCGGATGAAGCCGGTCTGCTCGCTGAACTCCAGACGCGTATGCGGGCGGCGATGAGCGAGGGATCCAGTCTGGTACTCTTCACAAGCCGCGGGGAGCGCCGTTTCGACAGCAAGGCCGAGCGACTGGCATTCGGCGATCGGGTGGCGGCGCTGCTCGTGCGCATCGTGCAGCAACTGCCTCCGGACATCGGCTTCCTGATCAGCAAAGGTGGCATTACGTCCAACGACACACTAAGCAAAGGGCTCGCGCTGCGCACGGCCCGGGTACTGGGCCAAATCCGCGCGGGCTGTTCGGTGGTCCGCTGTCCGGCGGATCATCCCCGCTATCCGGACTTGCCGGTCGTGATCTTCCCAGGCAATGTGGGTGGTGACGATGCATTGACCGAGGTGTATCGGATTCTGACTGACACCGCAGGCGCCGTCTGAAGCCGTCGCCGCGACGATCTTCAAGCTTCTGTAGCTTTTGTTGGTTTCGCGGACGCTGGAACTCGCTGTTTGCCTGTTGTTGCGCGGGCTGGTTCTCCGGCTTCCCGATTTTGTCTGCGGTTAGGAGTATGACCTGGTGCCGAGAATCCCCGACGAGCGCGAGCTAAACCCGCAGCCGGGTATCATCGGCGAACTCCGCCGCCTGTTGCCCGCGGCCAGTGTCTTGGCCACCCCCGCGGAACTCTCGCCCTACGAATGCGACGGGCTGACGGCATTCCGTCAGCAGCCGATGGTCGTCGTCCTGCCCAAGACTATCGAGCAGGTTCAGTCTGTCATGCGGATCTGTCACGCCAATCGGGTCCCGGTGGTGGCGCGCGGGGCCGGTACAGGCCTGTCCGGCGGTGCACTGCCACTCGCTGACGGGGTGCTGCTGTCGCTGGCCAAGTTCAATCAGATCCTGGAGGTCGACCCGGACAACTGCACCGCTCGGGTCCAGCCCGGCGTCCGCAATCTTGCGATCACCGAGGCGGCGGCGCCGATGGGGCTCTACTACGCACCGGACCCCTCGTCCCAGATCGCCTGTTCCATCGGCGGCAACGTGGCCGAGAATTCCGGCGGTGTGCACTGCCTGAAGTACGGACTCACCGTACACAACATCCTCAAGCTCAAGCTGATCGGCGTCGACGGCGAACCGTTCGAGGTCGGCGCGGATGCGCTGGACTCGCCGGGCCTGGATCTGTTGGCATTGATGACGGGCTCTGAGGGCATGCTCGCGATCATCGTCGAGATCACCGTTAAACTGCTGCCTAGGGCGGAGCGTGCGCAGGGCCTGCTCGCGGCCTTCGACAGCGTCGAACAGGCCGGCGCCGCGGTGGCCGAGATCATCGCCTCCGGCATCACACCGGCGGGGCTCGAGATGATGGATGGCCCTGCCATCCGTGCGGCCGAGGATTTCGTCCATGCCGGCTATCCCTTGGATGCCGCGGCGATCCTGATCTGCGAACTCGACGGGTTCAACGCCGAGGTATCCTACGAGGTCATGCGCGTGCGGGAACTGCTGCTCGCCGCCGGTGCCAACGATGTGCGCACCGCCCGTGATGACGCCGAGCGGCTGATCTTCTGGAAGGGCCGCAAGGCTGCGTTTCCGGCAGTCGGGCGCATCTCGCCGGACTATTACTGCATGGACGGAACCATACCGCGGCGCGAACTGGCAACGGTGCTGCATCGCATCCGGGAACTCTCCGACCAGTACGGCCTGCGGGTGGCAAATGTGTTCCATGCCGGCGACGGCAACCTGCATCCGCTCATCCTTTACGACGCAAACGTCCCTGGCGAGCTGGACAAGGCTGAAGACTTGGGCGGGGAGATCCTGGAATTGTGCGTCAAGGTCGGCGGCACCGTTACCGGCGAGCATGGCGTCGGCGTTGAGAAGCTCAACCAGATGTGCGTCCAGTTCAACAGCGACGAACTCAACCAGATGCACGCCGTCAAGGCCGCTTTCGATCCGCATTCCCTGCTGAATCCGGGCAAGGCCGTCCCGACCCTGCACCGCTGCGCCGAATTCGGCGCCATGCATGTGCATCGGGGCGAGCTGAAGTTTCCCGAGCTGCCACGGTTCTGACCCGCCAGGGACGCCGCTCCCCGGGACGCGTATGCAGCTTCGCCAATTGCACCCGCCCGGTAGCCTGGACTCTGACCCCGAAATGCTGCCCCCGAAATGAACGCCACCGAATCAGAACATGACCGAAATTCAGGACCTGAACGCCGAGCAAGCTCTGGTTGAGCAGGTATCGACCGCCGCTGACGCACGCGCCCCGCTGGTGATTTGCGGCGGTGGTAGCAAGGGCTTCTACGGCAACCCGGTGCGGGCGGACCGGGTGCTCGACTGCGCCGGCCACCAGGGTGTCGTGGCCTACGAGCCCACCGAGTTGGCGATTACTGTTCGGGCGGGAACATCTCTGGCGTGCGCCGAAGCTCTGCTCGATGCCAACGGCCAGCAGTTTCCGTTCGAGCCTCCGGCCTTCGGCTCGGCTGCCACCATCGGCGGTATGGTCGCGACAGGCCTGTCCGGTCCGCGGCGACCCTACGGTGCCAGCCTGCGCGACGCGTTGCTCGGGGTCAGGCTGCTGAACGGGCAGGGGCAGGTGCTGGACTTCGGCGGTAGGGTGATGAAGAACGTCGCTGGCTATGATCTATCGCGATTGATGGCCGGCTCGCTCGGTGTGCTCGGCGTCCTGTTGGAGGTGTCGCTCAAGGTCACGCCGAGCCCGGTCGGACGCATGACCCTGGTGCACGAGCAGGCGCTGCCGGATGCACTCGCGTTGATGCGTCGCTGGGCGCGACGTTCGCTGCCGATCACGGCAACAGCCTGGGTCGACGGCCGGCTGCATGTGCGCATTTGCGGAAGCGAGGAGGGTCTCGCTGAGACCCATCGTGTCGTCGAGGGCCTGCCGTTATCGGAGGCGGACGTCTTTTGGGACGACCTGCGCGAGCAGCAGCTTGCGTTCTTTGTCAGCGACACACCGCTGTGGCGGCTCTCGATGCGCCCGAATACACCGGAATCAGCGACTGGTGGAGAGCAGTTGGTGGAGTGGGGCGGCGGTCTGCGCTGGCTCCATGGCGGGCCAGATACCGAAGTGGATGCGGCGCGACTCAGGTCGGCGGCGAAGGCCGCCGGCGGACATGCGACGCTGTTTCGGTGCGGTAGCGCCAATCCTCCGTCGGATGGCGTCTTCACCCCGCTCGATTCGGCCGTATCGCGCCTGCACCGCAATCTGAAACAGGCCTTCGACCCCGCCGGATTGTTCAATCCCGGCCGCCTCTACCCCGAGCTCTGACCGAAGCGGTGCTATGCAGACCAATCTTCTCCAATCCGTGCTCGACACCGCCGAGGGTCGGGAGGCCGATCGCATCCTGCGTGCCTGCGTGCACTGCGGCTTTTGCACTGCCACCTGTCCCACTTACCAGGAGCTTGGTGACGAACTTGACGGTCCGCGCGGGCGCATCTATCAGATCAAGAACCTGCTGGAGGGCGAGGCGCCAACGCGTCAGGCGCAGACGCACCTGGACCGCTGCCTGACCTGCCTGAACTGCGAGACCACCTGTCCGTCTGGTGTCGAGTACCACAAGCTCGTCGACATCGGTCGCAACCATCTCGAGCAGCGGGTTGCGAGACCGGTCGGTCAACGCTTGATGCGCTGGGGGCTGCGTCAGGTCTTACCCTATCCAGGCCGGTTCCGGCCGCTGTTGCGGATCGGCCAGGCGCTGCGGCCCTTCATGCCGGCGGCGCTGCGGGCCAAGCTGCCGCGTATGCAACCGATGTCGGACGCCCGGTCCGGCAAGCATACGCGCCGGGTCCTGATGCTGGAGAATTGTGTTGAGCCCTCACTGACGCCCGGCGTGGTCACAGCGACAGTGCGGGTGCTAGATGCACTCGGTATCGAGGTGGTTCGCCCCGGTGGCGGCTGCTGTGGCGCGGTAAGTCAGCACCTTGCGGCCCCTGAAGAGGCGCGCGGCTTCATGCGCCGCAACATCGACGCCTGGTGGCCGCTGATCGAGACGGGAGCCGAGGCCATCCTGGTCACCGCCAGCGGCTGCGGAGCGATGGTCAAGGACTACGGTTGGCACCTGCGTGATGATCCTGCCTACGCCAAGCGGGCAGAGCAGGCGTCGGCACTGGCGCGTGACCTGAGCGAACTGCTCAGCCCTGCCGACCTGGCGCGCCTGCCCAGCCCCATTGGAGCCGGTGTGCCCCGACGTATCGCGTTCCATCCCCCCTGCACGCTGCAGCACGGGCAAGGTCTCATGGGCCGAGTCGAGGGTCTGCTCCGCGGCGTGGGCTTCGAACTGCTGCCGGTGCGTGACAGCCATAGCTGCTGCGGCTCTGCCGGTACCTACTCGATCCTGCAATCCGAGCTGGCCGGACGTCTGCGGTCAAAGAAGCTCGAAGCGCTGGAGCAGAGCGCTCCGGCGTTGATTGCCACTGCCAACGTTGGTTGCCAGAGCCATCTGCAAGTCGCTTCCAGCGTACCTGTGATGCACTGGATCGAGCTTTTTGATCCCGAGGGTCGAGTGATGGTCGAGGCTGCCATCTGATAGCGCCTTCGAGCCGCATTTCTCCTCCATTCGCGACTTTCGTCACCGGCTGGCATCCGGATAAGCGACACACGCGGGCCGCAACGCTTATCATGCGCAGCCGGTTTGTTTGATGCAGAGAGCTGAGAGATGCAAAAGACCCGCTGCCTGACCGCGTCGATGCTGGAAGTTGGTATGAGCTTCGAGGCGCGCTTGAGCTTCACCCGCGAGCAGGTCGATCAATACTGCATGCTGGTCGGAGATCACAACGCGATTCACCGCGACGTCGAAGCAGCGAAGGTGCGTTTTCCGGATACGCCGAACATCATCGTACCGGGCGGATTGATCCAGACGACAATCTCGGCCCTGTTCGGAACCAGCTTTCCCGGCGACGGTTGCCTCGGCCTGACTTTTTCCCCCGAGCGTTTCAAGCGTCCGGTGTGCCCTGGGGAGGAAATCGACGTGACCCTGACCATCGCGCGCATCCTGCGTGGCGGAATCTTGGACATGGAGATCGCGGTGACTGACGCGGACGGCAAACCGCTCGCGCGCGCGCAATCCCGGGTCGTTGCGCCGGATGACGCCTATCATGGCTGGTGGCTAGAGAACGTCGACGGTCTTGATGAAGCGGGTTGCTGACGCCAGGCGCCGACACGACCGTTATATTCCCGATCGCCAGCGTGCACGGATCGATCGCCCATCACCAAGATGAAACCGATGACAGAGTTGGCCAACGAAAGCCGCCTGTACGTGCGAGTTCGATACCGCGATCCGGTTCTCGTCCAGCCCCTGGGCACGCATCCTGCGATGCATTCTTTTTATCTGCTCGCGGATGACCTGAGTGAGGGCGGTCTTCGACTATTGTCGCCGACGGTGATCCCTGTGGACGCGGACCTGCTGCTCGATATCGAGGTGCATCGGGCCAAGGCGCCGATTCGCGCTGTAGGGCGTGTGCTCTGGGTCGCGAAGGCAGACTCCGGGGATCTGTGGAACACCGGTGTGCGATTCACGGAACTGAGTGACCCCGATAAGACCCGGCTCTGGGAGCTCGTGGCCGAGTTGCGACGCTCGGGTTGATCTGTCGCATCTGGGAGTCGGAGCTTCGCGGAGATGATGCCGACCGACCGAGCTGGACGACGCCACCTCGCTTTCCGAAATCCCAATCGACAAGTGGCACGTCGGTGGCAACTGTCCGATAATGCAAGAGCGTTTCGCTCAACAATAGACAGGTCGAGTTTTCAAACGCGGCGACCGGCAGGCGCGACAGCCCACAACTGAATCAGAAACGCCCGCGAACGACGGGCGACGACCACCAGGAGATTCCATGCAGAAGTCCCTCCATATCGACCCGGTGAAGTGCACCGGCTGTCTCCAATGCGAGATGGCCTGCTCCTATACACATACCGGTGCCTTCAATCCCGCCAAGTCCCGCATCAAAGTGTTCGACTTCGAGCACGAGGGGCGAAAGGTTCCCTATACCTGCACGCAGTGCAGCGAGGCTTGGTGTTTGCATGCCTGCCCGGTCGATGCGATCAAGCTGGATCCGCAGACCGGTGCCAAGGTTGTGCTTGAGGCAACCTGCGTCGGCTGCAAGGTCTGCACCATCGCTTGCCCCTTCGGGACTATCAACTATGTTGCCGACACCGGCAAGGTGCAGAAGTGCGATCTCTGCGACGGTGATCCCGCTTGTGTCACGGCTTGCCCGACGGAGGCCATCACCTATGTGGATTCCGATTGGAGCGGGCTCGGGCGCATGCGCGCCTGGGCCGAGCGTGCCAATTCCGCGGCGCTTTGACCGGAGGAGACGAACATGGCCTGGACCAAGCACATTCTGCGCGTGAACCTCACCGAGGGCACCTGCACCCCCGAGCCCCTGAACATGCAGTGGGCAAACGATTATCTCGGCTCCCGCGGGCTTGCGAGCAAGTATCTGGTGGAGGAGATGGATCCGAACGTCGATCCGCTGTCGCCGGACAACAAACTCATCATGTCGACGGGTCCGCTGACCGGCACCATGGCCTCCACCGGCGGTCGCTACACCGTGGTCACCAAGGGGCCGTTGACCGGCGCCATCGCCTGCTCCAACTCCGGCGGCTATTTCGGCGCCGAGATGAAGTTCGCGGGCTGGGACATGATCATCTTCGAGGGGCGTTCGCCAAAGCCGGTATATCTCTACCTCGAGAATGACAAGCCGGAATTGCGCGATGCCTCTGATCTCTGGGGCAAGAGCACCTGGGTGACCGAGGAGACCATCAAGACCGCCCATCAGGACCCACAAATCCGCGTCTCGTCCATCGGTCAGGCGGGCGAGAACGGTGTGCTCTACGCCTGTGTCGTCAACGATCTCCATCGCGCAGCCGGGCGCTCGGGCGTCGGCGCCGTCATGGGTTCGAAGAATCTGAAGGCCGTCGCGCTGCGCGGTACCAAGGGTCTTTCCGGCATTAAGGACTTCAAGGAATTCCTCAAGGTTACGAGCGAGAAGAAGCAGATCCTGGCCGAGAACGCGGTCACCGGCCAGGGCCTGCCCACTTACGGCACCCAGGTGCTGATGAACGTGATCAACGAGATAGGCGCGCTGCCGACGCGCAATCACCGCGACGTGCAGTTTGAGGACGCCAATAAGATCTCGGCCGAGGCCATGGCGGAGCCGCGCGCCAGCGACGGCAAGGCACAACTGGTGACCAATGCCGCCT
>JBATTL010000558.1:0-6912 GCA_049670525.1 Thiohalocapsa sp.
GGTGGGCGAGCTTGAGATCCTCCCCGCCGATCATCTGCTGGAGATTTGCGATCACCTCAACGGCCAGTTGCCGATCCCCCGCTTCGACGCGCCCGATCTGCGTCGACGGCGGCCGGAATACGAAGACCTTGCGGACGTTCGCGGTCAGGAGCACGCCAAGCGTGCGCTGGAGATCGCCGCCGCTGGCGGGCACAGTCTGCTGTTCATCGGCCCACCAGGCACCGGCAAGTCCATGCTTGCGAACCGTTTGCCGAGCATCTTGCCGGAGCTGTCCGAGGACGAGGCACTCGAAGCCGCGGCCATCCGTTCCGTCAGCGGCCGTGAGGCTATTGACTCCGACCGCTGGCGTGAACGTCCATTCCGCGCGCCGCACCACACCGCTTCGGGTGTCGCCTTGGTCGGCGGCGGCAGCAACCCGCGCCCTGGCGAGATCTCCCTGGCGCACCTGGGTGTCCTATTCCTGGATGAGCTGCCCGAGTTCGATCGGCGCGTGTTGGAGGTGCTCAGGGAACCCCTGGAATCCGGCCACATCCACATCTCCCGCGCCGCGCGCCAGGCGGAGTTTCCCGCCCGCTTTCAGTTGGTCGCGGCCATGAACCCCTGCCCCTGCGGCTATCTCGGCGACGAGAACGGACGCTGCCGCTGTACCGCCGAGCAGGTGGTCCGTTACCGAGCACGGATCTCGGGTCCCCTGCTCGACCGCATCGACATGCACGTGGAAGTACCTCGTCTTCCGGCCGCGCGGCTCGCCGCGGTCCAAACGGATGCTGGGGAACCCAGCGTCACCGTCCGCGGACGGGTCGAAGCGGCCCGCGCCCGCCAACAGATTCGAGCGGGCAAGCCGAATGCCGCCCTAGGCGCTTCCCAGATCGAGCGCGACAGCCTGCTCGATGAGGCCGGCCGGGCCCTGCTGACCCAGGTGTTACAGCGTCTCTCACTGTCCGCGCGCGCCTATCACCGCATTCTGAAGGTGGCCCGCACCATCGCCGACCTTGCCGAAAGCGAGGCCGTTAGCACGGCCCACCTGAGCGAAGCCGTCGGCTACAGACGACTGGACCGGGCGATGCCGGCTTCAAGTTCGGGCGGCGGGTCCACCGCCGGGCGCAGGGGCTAGGAATGCTTCAACTCACCGGACTCGGGCTGCGCCGCGGCCCTAAACTGCTGATCGATCACGCCGATCTGCGCGTGCATCCGGGTCAGAAGGTCGGCCTGGTCGGCGCCAACGGCTGCGGCAAGTCAAGTCTGTTCGCGTTGTTGCGCGGCGAGCTGATGCCGGACGGCGGTGATGTCTCGATCCCGGCTGGCTGGCAGATCGCTCACGTGGCGCAGCAGACACCCGGTGGCGAGCGCCCGGCCATCGAGTTCGTCATCGATGGGGACCGAGAACTTCGAGACGTGCAACAGGCCCTCGAACAGGCCGAGCAAGATGACGCGGGGCTGCTGCAGGCGGAACTGCATGGCCGGCTCGATGCCATCGGAGGCTACCAGGCCGAGAGCCGGGCCGCACGGCTGCTGCACGGATTGGGCTTCGCGATCGGTGACGAGCGCCGAGCCATCGCCGGCTACTCCGGCGGCTGGCGGATGCGCCTGGCACTGGCCCAGGCCCTGATGTGCCGCTCGGACCTGCTGCTGCTCGACGAGCCGACGAACCATCTGGACCTGGACGCCGTGATCTGGCTCGAGTCTTGGCTGCGCGACTATCCCGGCACGCTGCTGTTGATCTCCCATGACCGCGACTTCCTCGACGTTGTGGTCGAGCACATTTGTCACATCGATCGGGCCAGACTCAAGCTCTACAGCGGAGGCTATTCCGCGTTCGAAAGACAACGCGCGGAACAGCTGTCGCAGCAGCAGGCCGCCTTTGAGCGCCAGCAGCGGGAGATCGTGCATGTCAAGGGTTTCATCGAGCGCTTCCGCGCCAAAGCGACCAAGGCACGTCAGGCCCAGAGCCGTATCAAGGCGTTGGAGCGCATGGAGCTGATCGCGCCGGCGCATGTCGACTCGCCGTTTCACTTCAGCTTCGCGCCGGCGGACGCCCAACCACATCCGCTACTCCGACTGGAGGAGATCAGCGCCGGCTACGGCGGCAAGCCAATTCTGAGGGACCTATCGCTCAGCCTGACCCCCGGGGAGCGCATCGCGCTGCTCGGCCCGAACGGTGCCGGCAAGTCCACACTCATCAAGCTCCTGGCGGACGAACTTGCGCCTTTGGCGGGGCGCCGGAGCCCGGCTCAGGGTCTTCGCATCGGCTATTTCGCGCAGCACCAGATGGATCACCTGCGTCCTGACGATTCGCCGCTGCAGCACCTGATGCGTCTTGACCCCGAACGCCCGGAACAGCAGCTTCGCGACTATCTTGGCGGCTTCGACTTCGGCGGCGACCGTGCGGCCGCGCCCGTCGCGCCCTTCTCCGGCGGGGAAAAGGCACGTCTGGCCCTGGCGCTGATCATCTACCGGCGCCCCAATCTGCTGCTGCTGGACGAGCCGACCAATCACCTGGACCTCGAGATGCGCCACGCCCTGAGCGAGGCACTGCAGGAATTCGACGGTGCGCTGGTGCTGGTCTCACACGACCGCCATCTGCTGCGCATTACCTGCGATACCTTGTTGCTGGTGCATGACGGCGGCGTTGATGTCTTCGACGGTAGCCTCGACGACTACCCTGCCTGGCTCACGGCGCAAGCCCAGACCCGTGGCTCGCCAGGGCCTGGTTCAGACGAACGGGGCGACGCTGGTGCCAAGGAGACGACGAGCGGCTCACGCAAGCAACAGCGTCGCCGCGATGCCGAGTCCCGTGCCCATCTACAGCCACTGCGCAAACGCTTGAAGACACTTGAGCAGCGCATGGATAAGCTGACGGCGGTTCGGGCTGAACTCGAGCAGACGTTGGCGGACCCGGCCCTGTATGCCGACGACGCGAAGGCGAGACTGCTCGAACTGCTCGCTGACAAGCAATGCGTGGATGCAGATCTCGAAGAGACTGAGACCGACTGGCTCGGCGCCGGCGAAGAACTGGAACGCCTGCAGGCCGAGGCGGCACCTTGAATGGCATCCGGTTGTGGCGGCTTTCGAATAGACTGCATAAGCCGCGACGCGGACTCCGCCGGGCAGGCCTATTACTGCTGGTCGCCCTCGGACTGCTTCTGTTTTGGCCCTATCTGAGTGTCTGGCGACTCAATGAGAGAGTGCTCCACGACCCCCCCTCGGCATTGTCGGGCCTGGTGGACATCGACAGCGTGCGCGACCAGATCCTGCGCCGCCTGAACAAAGACGCGGACAGCAGCATCGGCGCGGTGTCTGACCCTTTTATCCAGTGGATCGAGCAGGGCATGCGTACGACCGGCAATGAGACGCTCCGGCAGAGCGTATCGTTGGAGTGGCTGCACGGGTTGCTGTCTGCGCGGTCCTCGGGCGACCGCGGCTTCCTGCCTGCGGTCCGATATGCCTTCTTTGATCCGCCAGACGGCTTCCTGGTGCGCATCGGCCAATCCAATCAGTCGCCGCTCTTCGTGCGCATGCGCTTCGGTCTGCTCGGCTGGCGTGTCAGCGCGGTCTACTACTAACAACCGGCGGCGCGCAGCCTGTAGACGGGCATCCGGAGGGAGACACGCACGCAGGTCCCAGAATATTGACGGATCGGCGCCGGGTCCTGCCGCGACCTTCAGCGACGACCAGTGGACGCACTGCAAGCGGGTTTTCCAATGCCACCGCGCACCCGTTCCGTGCAAGCCGAGCAATCTTCTCCAACCCCTTTGAAAAAATCCCTATGCTCAGCATTAAAGACTGATGCATAAGCGGGTTCCGCGGGTTATCTTTAACTGCAGATCAATCAACGGCCCCGGGCATGCGGGTACCTGACAGAAACGCTGGTCGAGCAACGCTTCCGGTGCCTGGCACCATGGCCTGAAGTTCGCGCGCGAACTAGCGCTCTTGCGTCAAAGGAAGCGAGAACGGCGTCTTTAGTTCCCTGCAGTTTTCACCGGCAATGCCGAGTGATCGGCAACGCCTGAACGCGACGCGCGTCTACACCTTGGGGCTTCACCAAACATTCTGACCCCACCAAACATCCGGACCTCTAGAGCAATTTCATGATTCCGTTCAAAAATTTGAGCCAGAGTACCCCGAACGACAACCTGTTCACCCTGGAACCGCTGCGCATGGATACGCAAGGGCTCGCCCAGGACTTTCAGCACTACTACGCCAATACCCTCGGGCGTGATCGCGACTGCCGATCGGCCTACTACCCCTACAAGGCGCTGGCAATTACGCTGCGGGATCGCTTGATGGAGCGCTGGAAGCGCAGCCGCCACGCCCACGACAAGACCGACTGCAAACGCACCTACTATCTGTCCCTGGAGTTCCTGATGGGGCGCTCCCTGAGCAACGCCCTATTGAACCTGGGTATCACCGACGAGGTGCGCCAGAGTCTCTATGAGATGGGCTTGCTGTACGAGGAGATCGAAGAGGCGGAAATGGACGCCGGACTCGGGAACGGTGGTCTGGGACGGCTCGCGGCCTGCTTCCTCGACAGTTGCGCAACCTTGCAGCTCCCGGTCAAAGGCTACGGTCTGCGTTACGAGTTCGGCATGTTCCGCCAATTGGTCGAGAACGGCCGTCAAGTCGAGGAACCCGATCATTGGCTGCGTGACGGAAATCCCTGGGAACTGGAGCGCCCGGAATACACCCAGCGCATTCAGTTCTTCGGCCACACCGAGACCTACAAGGACCAGGATGGACGCTTGCAGCGCCGTTGGGTCGACACTCACGATGTCTTGGCCGTACCGTACGACATCCCGATCCCCGGTTATCGCAACGACACCATTAACACACTGCGTCTCTGGTCCGCGGCAGCCACGGACGAATTCGATCTCGGCGAGTTCAACGCCGGCAGCTATCCTGAATCAGTCGCCGCGAAGAATGATGCCGAGCACATCACCATGGTGCTCTACCCCAACGACGCCAGCGAATCCGGCAAGGAACTACGGCTCCGCCAACAGTTCTTCCTGGCCAGCGCCAGCATCAAGGACGTGATGCGGGAGTGGATCAGACTGCATGGTCACGACCTCTCGAGTTTCGGTGAGCGCAACTGCTTCCAGCTCAACGACACCCATCCGGCGGTCTCGGTGCCTGAGCTGATGCGCCAACTCATGGACAACCACGGGCTGGATTGGGAGCAAGCCTGGGACATCACCACCCAGACCATGGCCTACACCAACCACACCTTGTTACCCGAGGCGCTTGAGCGCTGGCCGGTGCGGCTGTTCCAACAGCTGTTGCCGCGGATTCTGGAGATCATCTACGAGATCAACGCCCGTTTCCTGTCTGAGGTCGCGGCGCGCTGGCCCGGCGATATGGATCGGCAGCGGCGCATGTCGCTGATCGAGGAAGGCAACGACCCGCAGGTGCGTATGGCCTTCCTGGCCATCGTCGGCAGCTTCTCGGTCAACGGCGTGGCGGCGCTGCACTCTGATCTGTTGAAACGGGGCCTGTTCCGCGACTGGTACGAACTCTGGCCGGAGAAATTCAACAACAAGACAAATGGGGTCACACCGCGTCGCTGGCTGGCCATGTGCAACCCGGGCTTGCGCGACCTGCTCGACGAGACCATCGGCAACGACTGGGTGCGCGACCTGTCGCAACTCGAACGACTCGCACCACAGGCCGACGATGCCGCCTTCCGTCAGCGCTGGGACGCCATCAAACACGCTAACAAGGAGCGCCTGGCCAAACTGGTCTTCAACACCTGTCAGGTCGAGTTCCCACCGAGGTTCATGTTCGACGTGCAGGTCAAGCGCATCCACGAGTACAAGCGCCAGCTACTGAATATCCTGCACGTCATCCATCTCTACAACCGCATCAAACAGGGTGACGCCGAGGTCGGCTCGCCGCGCTGTGTCCTGATCGGAGGCAAGGCGGCACCCGGCTACGAGATGGCCAAACTGATCATCAAGCTGATCAACAATGTCGCCAACGTGGTCAACACCGACAAAGACGTCAAAAAGCTCCTGCGGGTCGCCTTCATTCCGGACTATCGTGTGTCCGTCATGGAAGTGCTTGCCCCCGGAACGGACCTGTCCGAGCAGATCTCCACCGCCGGCAAAGAGGCCTCGGGCACGGGCAACATGAAGTTCATGATGAACGGCGCCGCAACCATCGGGACACTCGACGGCGCGAATATCGAGATCCGCGAACAGGTGGGTGACGAGAATTTCTTCCTGTTCGGATACACTGCGGACGAGGTCGCGAGCACCCGAGGCAACTATGACCCCAATGCGATCATCAACAACGAACCGGCACTGCACGAGGTCATGAATTTGCTGGAGTCGGGCCACTTCAACCAGTTCGAGAAAGGCATCTTCGACCCGATCATCCACGGTATCCGCAGTCCGCACGATCCCTGGCTCACCGCCGCCGACTTTGGCAGCTATCGCCGCGCCCAGCAACTGGCCGCCGAGACTTATCAAGACCGGGACCGCTGGCTGCGCATGAGCATTCTGAATACGGCGCACAGCGGCTATTTCTCGTCAGACCGGACCATCGCGGAATACAACCGCGACATCTGGAAGCTGGATGCGGTCGAGCCGGCGCCATTCGGCTCCTGATCTCCTCTCCTGGGCGCGAAAAAAGTTTCCGTCCGAGACGGCGCCAGGGACTGGCGAGCTCGAACAGCAGATCCCCGGTGGCCCGGAATGCATGGCGTCCGTGTCCCCTATCGGTATCCGTAACTAAGATGCATGTCGCACACGAAACCGCATCGTCCTCCGCTTTTATCCGACTTTCCCCCTCCTGATTAGCAAGAATCTTCCGCCAGGCTCACGCCCTGAGTTACCAGGGGGCGCATGCTGATCCTGGGTTTTACTGAGGCGGAGGATGTTATGGCCATGAATCGAATCCAGTTTCAGCCTGGGATGT
>JBATTL010000559.1:0-4086 GCA_049670525.1 Thiohalocapsa sp.
CAGTCACATGGGTATTGCGTTTCGACGCCCGACGTTGCTGCTGTTCGGCTCTACCTGTCCCTACCTGGATACGAGCCGACCCGAGGCGCGCGTGCTCTATCACGCCCGGGAATGCTCCCCATGCCGGCGACGACCCACCTGCGCCGGCGCCTTCCATTGCATGCGCGACATCGAGGTCGATGAGGTCCTGGCCGAGCTCCGCGGGCTGCCGGGAGTAGCGCTGTGAGAATCCTACATGTCGAAGGCGGCGCCAATCTCTACGGTGGAGCACAGCAGGTCCTTTACCTGCTCGAAGGACTCGCAGGCCGACGCGTAGAAAACCTGCTGGCCTGCCGCAAGGGCTGCGAACTGGCCTCGAAAGCGGCGCCGTTTGCGCAAGTGCACGGTTTGCCCATGGGCGGAGACCTGGATTTTGCGATGATCCGGCGGTTGCGCCGGTTAATTCGACGTACCAGGCCAGATCTCGTGCACCTGCATAGCCGCATTGGCGCCGACGTAATGGGCGGTATCGCCGCGCGTCTTGCCGATGTGCCGGTAATCCACACCCGCCGTGTCGACAACCCCGAGCCGCGCTGGCTCGTGGCCACCAAGTATCGGCTCCACGACCGCGTGATTGCGATCTCCGAGGCCATCGGCCGCGTGTTGCTGAGCGAGGGTCTGCCGGCCAATAAGCTGCGTGTCGTCCGCAGCGCTGTGGTTGCGGATGCCTATGGTCGACCCTGCCAACGCGAGCGCGTCTTGCGCGGCCTAGGCTTGGCGGGCGACGTGCTGTTGGTCGGCGTCGTTGCTCAATTGATTGAACGTAAGGGACATGGGTTCTTGCTCGATGCGATGCCGGCCCTGATCGATGACCACCCGAACCTGCGCCTAGTGTTCTTCGGCAAGGGACCGCTGGCGGGGGTCCTGCAGGAGCGAGTTGACGCCGAGGGCCTCGCAAATAATGTACGCCTGGCGGGTTTTCGCGACGACCTCACCAATATCCTGCCTTGTCTGGACCTGCTGGTGCACCCGGCAACGATGGAAGGACTGGGCGTGTCGTTGCTGCAGGCGTCTGCGGCGGGTATACCCATCATTGCCAGCCGAGCCGGCGGCATCCCCGAAGCGGTCCAGGATGGCGTGACGGGCGTGCTGGTGCCACCGGCGGACGTGCCGGCGCTGACTTGCGCGATAGGCCGTCTGCTCGGCGACGCCGAACTGCGTCGATGCCTGGGCGACGCCGGCAAGGACTTGATCCATGCTGAATTCTCGCGGCGAGCGATGGTCCAGGGAAATCTCGCCGTCTATCGCGAACTCGTGCCGATATGACGGCGGACGCTTGGCCTCCGAGCCTGCATCTGGTCGGTAGCAAGGCCCTGGGCGGCGCAGAACGCTGGCTGCAGCGTTTCGCGGTTGCGCTTGCCGAACGGGGCGCGGAGGCGACTGTTGGGGTGCGCGTCGACGGCGCCCTCGCTGGTCTCGACATGGGTGGACTGACCGTGCGCAGGCTGCCCTTTCTCAGCGTCTGGGATCCAATATCGCGGCACGCGGTCACGCGCCTGGTCAGGCAGCTGCGCCCGGCAATCGTTCAGACTTACATGGGGCGCGCCACGCGGTTGACCCGGCTGTCCGGGACGGGAGTTCCCGTGCACGTCGCACGCTTGGGCGGATACTACAAACTCACGCCGTACCGACACGCCGACGCCTGGATTGGCAATACCCGTGGTCTCTGCGACTGGATGGTGGGTCAGGGTCTGCCCGCCGCGCGGGTCTACCACATCTACAATTTCATCAATGCGCCCAGACTGCGGCCGAAGGAGGAAATGGCTGGATTGCGGACACGCTTGGACATCCCGGAGGGCGCCTGGGTCATGGCGGCCCTCGGCCGGCTCGTGCCCGTCAAGGGACACGCCGGGCTGCTCAAGGCACTGAGCCGGCTGCCCAAGCATATCGCTGGCCGTCCTTGGCGCTTCGTCCTGGTCGGTGATGGCCCGTTGCGGGCCAAACTGGAAATGCACGCGCGGGAATTGGGTATCTTTGACCGATTGCGCTGGGCGGGTTGGCAACGGGTGCCAGGACCCTATTTGCAACTCGCTGACCTGATTGTGTTTCCGTCCCAGGAGGCAGAGACGCTCGGTAACGTGATCCTTGAGGCCTGGGCCTGGCGGCGGCCGTTGGTGACCACCGAGTTCCGGGGTGCTCGCGAGATCGCCCGACATGCCGAGGATGCATGGTGCGTTCCCTGCGATGAGCCGACGGCTCTTGCCAATGGCGTCATGCACCTGCTTGGCGATTCCGCGATGCGCGATGGGCTGGTTGAAAGGGGTGCCGAGCGCGTCGTCCGCGAGTTCAGCCAAGACGCCATCATGGCGCAGTATCTGGACCTCTACGGACGTTTGGTGGGAGTCTGACGAATGACCGGCGCGCCGAGAGTTTCGATCCTGATGTATCACCAGGTTGGTCGTTTTGCACCGATGCGCACGCACCGGGCCAACTACTGTGATGCGGCACGCTTTGCACGGCAGATGGCGTTCCTCGCGCGGGGCGGGTTCCGCGTGCTGGATCTCGACCAAGCGCTTGATTGCCTGCGCGGCGCGCGACCGATACCACGCCGTGCGGTCGTGCTCACGTTTGACGATGCCTACCTCAGCTTCCTTGAGCATGCGCTGCCAGTGCTGCAGCGTTTCGCGTTTCCGGCGGTGGTTTATGCCATTGGCGGCTGGCTCGGCGGGCGCATGGTCTGGACCGATCGAGAATCGGGTCGTGTGGAGCCCGCATTGATGTCGGCGGCCCAGCTGCGCGAGATTCGAACCGCCGGCGTGACCGTCGGTTCTCACGGCCTGACACACGCCAAACTCGCCGAGCTGGATTTGGAGCGCCAACGTAGCGAACTCAGCGACAGTCGCAAGGCATTGCAGGATATCCTCGGCGCCGACGTCGTCCACCTGTGTTATCCCTTTGGCAGCTTCGACCAGAGTGCGGTGAAGGCGGCCGCGGAGGCTGGCTATGTCAGCGCCACGACCTGCTTGCGCGGCGCGGCTACTGCGGCGGATCACCCACTGGTGCTGCCGAGAAAGGCCATCTCCTTCGGTGACAATCTCGTCGGCTACGGGTGGAAGCTCTTGGCAAAACATGCCCCCAAACCAGCGCTTGTGAAGTGGCGTGGACGCATGGGCTGCGAATCAACGACCGGCACGTCAAGGCATTGAGGTGGGACCGAGCAGAGATTGGCGCACTCGCTCGCAGGTGCTAACCGCGCTCGGCATTTAGCACCTCAAGATAACGCGCCGCGCTGAGGTCCTGGGCGTAATCGGCAACCGCGTCGATTAGCGCCTGTCGGGGTAATGGATCATCCAGCGTTTGGGCCATTGCGATCGCCAGCTCCGCTTCATTGCCTATCGGCACCAGCGGGCCGAATCGGCCGCCGTCGAGGATCTCTCGAGGGCCGCTTGGACAGTCGGTGGCGACAACCGGCGTGCCCAACGCCATCGCCTCCGTGAGCACGTTGGGCGATCCCTCCCAAGCTGATGACAGTGCGAACAGATCGGCCTTCGCCAGGAACGGGTATAGATTCTGTTGGAAGCCGGGCAGGTCCACGTCAGGACCGATGCCGAGTCGCGCGATCAGGGCATCCAATGCCGATCGGCTGCGACCGTCGCCGAGCAGCATCAGTCGACAGGGTCGTGTCCGTTTGAGTAACGCGAAGGCGCGTAGCAGGGTTGGGAAATCTTTCTGACGCTGCAGTCGCCCGGCGCCGACGATGACGGGTATCTGTCGGTCGCGTTCTTCGCTCAGCCAGGGATGTGGGCAGGGTAGGGCGGCATCCCGGAGCAATTCGGGTGTGATCACCGGGTTTCGGATCACGCTGATACGTGCTCGTGGATACCCCGCGATCGATACCGTATCCTCGGCCACGCCGCTTGAGACCGCGACGATCTGGTCGATGGCCGGATAGAGCCGTCGGATCGGCGCATAGCGCATCCACCGGCTGAACGCCGATCGGTCAGCCATCGCCGCGGACAGGTTCGTACCGAGGCGCAGCACGATGCGGGTCTCTGCACCCGCCAGCCGTCTGGCGATGACCGCGGCACGTCCGGCACGGTCCTTGGC
>JBATTL010000560.1:0-10101 GCA_049670525.1 Thiohalocapsa sp.
CGCCTATCGCTTCAATCGCCGCTTCGACCTGCATGCGCTGCCGCACCGGCTGTTGCTGGCGGCGCTCAGCTGCGATCCGTGCACGGCACAGCAGATTCGCCTGGCGGAAACACGTTGCTAATCAGGAGAGCAGTTGACCGCTTCGGAGTACATGCAACTTCTTGTGGCTAGTAAGATTCAGACCTGCTCTGCACGTCGCCTGCTGGGTGAACGCCGCTACGGTCGCCACGGCCCGCCCCGCGCGGCGCGCAGCTTCGTTACAACTCGTTGGAATAGAATGACTATTCCGCCTCGTTGTGCCTTGCTGGGCACCACGCGGGACGCACCCTGACGACCGTCCAACTGCTCTTTCTAGGTTGAAGACATTCGCATCCGCTGCGTGGGAAGACTGAGCCGATTTTCGGGCGCAGCGGCTGAAGCCAGTTCAATCCCGCGCGGCCGTCGCGACCGCCCACATCTTGCCATCACCCAAAGGTTCGACGATGAAGCGCGGACCCAAGACCGCCAGCAGCGATTTGGATGGGATCAACAGAACGAGCTGTTCGAGGTCCGCCGGTAATGCACTGGGCGGCGTGTCTCGGCGAACGCCGAGGATGCGTACGCGGTCGTCCAGCGCACGCGCTACCGACAGCAGCTGACCCAGCGAGAGATCGCTGGCACCCACGGCCAGAAATGGGCGCTGTTGCCTGTTCAGAATCTGAACCGCGTCTGGGCTCTGGGCGCTCAGGTTCGGGTTCTTGTTCCACCAGGTTTCCGCCTCACCGATGCGGAGCTGAGAGGCCAAGCCGAGGCCGATCAGGCCTGCGAGGCCTAGGCTGGCGGCGGCCCTGGCGCGGCCCCGTTTGGTTAGCGTTGACCCGAGCGTCCATGCCGTCATCAGCTGAGCCGCGAGGATCGCGGGCAGGCCGTAGCGACCGTGCTGCGAGCGCACACCGCCGAACAACAGGTCTGGACCCAGCACCACCGCGACGTAGGCCAGCGCCGTCAGCGGCAGGAACCAACGCGCCGGTGTCGGTGCGAAGCGCAGGTAATAGACCAGAGCCGCGGCAAGCGGCATCAGCAACAGCAGGGACCCAGCGGGTGGCTCATCCGGCCAGAGGTCGACGACGCCGCGGACCAGGGAATGGCCCCAGGCGAGCAGATTGGCCGAGGCACCGGCGGGCCGGCTCATCCAGGCAGTGAAGTCCACGGTCCGTTCCAGCCCCAGCAAAACCACGATGCCCCAGGGAAGGAACAGGATCAGCGCGCCAACCGCCGCCAGCAGCCACGGGAGTAGCGGTAGATCTTGCCGGTGATCGCGGGTGCTACCGGCGCGTCGCCTGGCGCATAGCCAGCCATAGGCGGCGTGCACCGGCAACATCAGGGCGAACAACAGATGGGTGTAGAGCCCGACCGTCAGCAGCATTCCGTAGAGCCACCAATCGCCCGTTCGGAGCTCCCGCAGCGCGCGGACAAGCGCCGCGCTTGAGGCCAGCACCAGTAGCAACCAGAGCGAGTATTGACGTGCTTCCTGCGCGTACAACAGATGCAGCGGTGAGCAGGCGATGAGCATCGCCGCAACCCAGGGCACGGGCCCACGGCCGAACAGCTCGCGCATGAGCCAATAGGCGGCCGCCGGCACCAGTATGCCGAACAGCGCAGCCGTGCCGCGAAGCGCGAGGACCGGGTCCAGTGGCAGTCTTGTGGCGAGCCAACCCAGCAGATAATAGAGCGGCGCGTGCTCCGGATGTCCGATCAGCGCGTGCCAGGTCGATGCCAGTCCCTGGCTCGGATCCGGTCGCTGCAGGGCGAGCATTTCATCTGGGGTTCTGATTGTGCCGCTGAACAGGGCGGCCCAGCCCTGCTCGACCGGGTGGCCGAAGACACGCACAAGCGTGTAGACCTCGTCATGCCAAAGGAAGAGTTGGTCGAGCCCGAATAGCCGCCGCAGCGTCAGTGCGACGAGCAAGAGGAAGAACCCGACAAGGATGATGCGACCCGCGATCGGCCAGTTCGGCGCGAACGCGTTCGAGTGGTTCAGGGTGCCTCGGGTCAACGAGTTCTGGGCGTGGTGCTCGCAAGCGATGCCAAAGCGTAGAGTCGGGCCTCGCTGGGGGCGAGCAGCCAGCCGTTCACGCGCAGCAGCGGACCATTCGCGTACTCGTTCTGCACCAGGTTGACCAGCGCGTTGATCAGGGATTCCTGTGTCGTTGGCAAGGCGCCATCCTGAGTCCCTAGTGCCGAGCTGAGGAGTTCGGTGAGCACCGCGCTATCGGACTCGGTGGGATGGCCCTGTAGATACGCCCGCCCAAAGCGGACCGCTGCGCCTGGCTCCGTCAGAACCGCGAACAGAGCGGATGCGTGATCGGCCGCGCTTTCCGCGAATAACGCGGATGGCAATCCGCCGCCGACCATAGCCAGCGCGACGGCAACGAAGCGGCGTCGGGTCAAGGTCGGCCCGCCAGTCGGAATCGGGAGATCCCCAGTCTTCATGCCGGACTCTCCTTGAGGTGATCCACCAGCCGATAGGCGAGTGCGAGCAGGTTCAGGGTTGGATTTGCCGAACCGCTGACCGGAAAGACCGATGAGCCCGCGACATAGAGATTGTCGATGCCGTGCACGCGGCAGTCGCCATCGACAACGCCGCGCTTCGGGTCATCGCTCATGCGGGTCGTACCCATGTGATGACTGCCCCCGGAGACGACCGGCTCCCAGCGGCCGTCGTCGGGCAGACGGACGATCATGCGGCCGATGCCGGCGGCCGCGAACTCGCGTCCCAGGGACTCGATATTGGCGACCAGACTTCTCCGGTCGTGCTCGGTCAGTCGCCAGTCGAGCCGCGTGCGTCGCAGTCCCAGCGCATCGACCTCGTCGCCGAGCAGCACGCGGCTGTCCAGATTGGGCGCCTGCTCGCCGGCGCAGCCGATGCCCATCCAGACGCCGCTGAAACTCGGGTCGGCGGTGCGTGAGGTCTGATTGGCTTCCGTCAGGAAGGGCCGTGCGGCTTGGAGCATCGCCAGGTGGTCTTCGCCCATCGCGTCCTTGACCGGTAAGTCGCTCTTGTACTCGCCCGCGACCGACATCGTGAACGACGCGGATAAGAGCCGCTCTCGGCGCAGGTAGTCCGCATTGGGAACGAAGGCAACCTTCGCTGGCCGGCCGTCGATGAGCAGGCGCTCACGATAGATTGGTGGCAGCCGCGCCAGGTCGGCGATGACGATCTCGGCGAAGCCGCCGAGGTGTGGGTGCTCCATGAAGCAACGCCCGACCATGTCGTGCTGGTTGCCGAGACCGGCCGGCAGCACGTCGTCGGACAGCAGTAACAGGCGCGCGTTCTCGATGCCGCCTGCCGCCAGCAAATAGCGCCGGGCATGGACCCTGTGGCCGCGTCCGGTCAGGGTGCGGATCTTGAGATGATCCACGCTGTCCGCTGCCGGCAACGCGGCGATGTTGGTGACATTCGCGTTCAGCAGGACCTGGACGTTCTCGGCGCGCTCCAACTCGCCGCGATAGAGCTCGCCAAAGCGGGTCGGCGGGCTGTACTGGAAAAATCGGTTCGCGATGCGATCCGCGCGCCAGTCCACGAGGGGCTCGCCGGTCTTTTGCGCCCAGTAGTCCTCGTCGTCATAACGAGCGGGTGCCACCTGGACCGCGGCGCTGGCGACCTCCCAATAGGGGTCAAGGGCTTCGCGTCCGATCGGCCAGCCGCTCAGCGGCACCCAGTCGCGCTGCTCGAAATCGATCGGATCCAGCGAGCGGCAATAGCCGCCCCAATGATTCGAGCTGCCGCCGAAGTAGCGCAGCCGGGTGGCGGCCAGCGGGTAGTCGATCCCGGCATTACTGCCCTGATAGAGCGCCTGGGTCGCCGCGTCGAAAACGAGATCACCTGACTCCAGCAGGCAGACCCGCGTGCCGGTGCCGGCAAAGGCGCGGGCGATCGTGATGCCCGCGGGGCCGGCGCCTATGATCGCGAGATCGGTGTCGATTCGCGTGTCGTTGTCCAGGGTGCGGGCATCGGTCAACAAGGTTGGTTCTGCTCCGGGGCAGCGTGCTCAGGGTGTTGGGGCTGACGACCTGCGATCGGCATCGAAGGCCAGGGGTGGGGCCTCTGTGGTACCAGCTGGGGTCGGGGAGGGGGTTGAGTCTCGAGGCGCTGATGGTTTGTCCAGGAATGACTCTTGGTCGCTAGCCGTGCCGTCGCGCATTTCGTCCAGAGGGCCAACCAAGCTGGCCGGAAGCCGCGGCATCGCGCTGATCAAGGAGACGATCAGCGAGGCGGCGTAAGGCACCGACTGCACCAACAAGACCGCAGCCCAGACCTGCACGTCCGCCATAAAGCTGTCTTCGCGCTGGAGTACCGCAAAGGCACCGAGCCAGAACGCGAGCATGAGCAGAACCTCTTCGCGTGCGTCGGCAAGAACGCGCACCAGGGTCGGCGCATTGGCGAGCTTGGGTGTGCGGAAGAAGCCGAGACCGTCTGAGAACAGCCCGGTGAACATCGCCCTGGAGATGGTGTGCGAAAGGGCCAGACCGGCCACGCCTGCGGCCAGGCTTTGCCGCCAGGTCGCGGCGACCCGGCGACGGTAGAGCACGAAACTCTTCAGCATCTTGAAGCCGAACAGGACCAGAGGCACGACGGCGATGCTCATAAAGGGCGGCGTCACCGTCGCCGGGAACAGGACCATGGCGACGGACCAAGCCAGGGCGGCGAAGTTGAACAGTAGATTGAAACCGTCCGCCAGCCAGGGCAGCCAGCCGGCCAGAAAGTGCCAGCGCTGGCCGGATGTCAATCCGCTCGGACTTAACCCGATCAGCTCTCGGCGGTGGGCTCGGAGGATACGCACGGCGCCGTAGGCCCAGCGGAAGCGTTGCTTTTTGAAGTCCGCAAAGCTGTCCGGAATCAGGCCACGGCCATAGGTGACGGGAAGGTAAAGCGCCTTGTGGCCCTCTTCGAACACACGTAGCCCGAGGTCCGTATCCTCGGTGATGCACCATTCGCCCCATCCGTTCACGGTATCCAGGGTCCGTCGGCGGATCATGGTCATGGTGCCGTGCTGGATGATGGCGTTACGCTCGTTGCGCGTGACCATGCCGATATGAAAGAAGCCACGGTACTCGGCAAGACACATGGCCTTGAACATGTTCTCGTGACCATCGCGGTAGTCCTGCGGCGACTGCACAATGGCGACGTCTTCGTCGTAGAAGGCCGGCACCAGATCCTGCAGCCAGCTTGGCTGGACCTGGTAATCCGCATCGATGACCGCGACGATTCCAGCGTCCGGGTGCGTCTCCCTCAGCGCGAAATTCAGTGCACCGGCCTTGAAGCCGGCCAAAGGGGCGACATGGAAGAAACGGAAGAGCGGAGAAGCGCCCTCACCGCGCGTCAGGGCCAGTTGTCGATTGAGATTCTCGCAATGCGCGCGCACTGGCTCCCACACGGCCGGGTCCTTGGTGTTGTTGTCCACGACCAGGACTTCGAAACGCGGATAGTCCAATGCCACGAGCGCGTCCAGGGTCTCGATCAACAAGTCCGGCGGTTCGTTGTAGGCCGGTACATGCAGTGAAACCAGTGGCAGCCAGGCATCCGGCACGTCACGCCGGGGGAATGACCGACGCCAGCGCTTGAGCCACAGCGACTCAGCCCATTCGTGGGCCTCCGCCGACAACAAGACCAACACGCCGGCGCCGCCGATCAGGAGCAGGATGCCGACCGCGGTGGTGCCCGGCGTCATGTACTGGCGGGTGAAGTTGTAAACGAGCCAGACCGCGGCGGTGGACATGCCATAAGTCACCAGCGCCAGAAAGCCCTTGCCCGATGAGGACAGGGACGCGCTGTCGCGGTAGAGAAGCACGAGCAGCAGCACGGCCATCCCGACCGATAGCGCGGCGAGCTCCTGCCAATTCGGGATGCGCACAACGGGCTGGGTGAGGGTCAGTTTGGGTTCGCGCTCGGCGTTATAGATGCCCCAGTAGGCACCGATGCCGCCCTCGATCTTGGTTTTCCACGGTTGATCGAAGGCCTCCATGACGTAGTAGACCAATTCCTCGGTCTCCGCCCTTGCCAAGAATCTCCGCAGGAAGGTGGTCTGATTCGCGCGGTTTGCCTCGGCGCCACGATTGCGTCGCCCATTACTCGGCCAGCCGACTTCACCGACGATGACCGGTTTATCCGGGAACGACTTCCTTACCTCGGACAACTTGCCAAATGCGAAGTCCACGGCCTGGTCGATTGGAACACCTTCCCAGTAGGGCAACAGGTGGATGGCGATAAAATCCACGTGCTTGGCGAGCTGCGGATTGATGAGCCAAATATGCCAAGGCTCCGCGGTTCCGACGGGAATGTCCGTGACGCGCCTGATCCGGTCCAGGTAATCGCCCAGAGTCTTGACCGAGACATCGCCGCGCAGGATCGCCTCGTTGCCGACCATGATCCGGACGATGTTCCGATGTCCGCTGCGCAGGACGTCGATCAGACGTTCGAGCTCCTCCTCGTTGGCCTCTTCGTCGGGGCCGATCCAGGCGCCGAGGGTCACATTCAGACCGTGCGCGTCCGCGAGTCGCGGCACCTGGGGCATCGGGCCGCTCAGGTCATAAGTACGGATCGCATGCGCTTCGCCCTGCATCAGCACCAGGTCTGCGTCGATTTCGCCGATTGTCGGGTAGATCTGCCGCGTCGGGTCATCGTCGGCGCGCATCGGGGAGAAGGAGTAGCCCTGGATGCGGGTCGGCCAGGGTGGCTCGACCGACGGACGATTCATCATCGCCCAGAGCCCAACGGTCAGCAGCGCGATGAGCAGGGGAATCAGGATGCTGATCGAACGCCTCATGCTGCGGCTCCTTGCGAGGACGCGCCGGCCATCTCGAATGGTCGAGGGACTCTGGGCATCGGTTCGTTCGAATGAAGCTGGAAAGCCGGCGATGGTATTGCGACGACTCCGAAGGTTGCGTTGACGGCTCCGGTCGACCACCGGCTCTGTGTCCAGCCAGTGTTCCGGCTATCGATCGGGTCGGTCGCCTGTGCAACCGCCGGCCGAGCGCGCAAATTGGGGGCGTGATACCTAACTAGGAGAGTGTCGGGCATGCGAACGATGGCGTCGGCATAGCAGCCATAGGGACCTGGGGTCCCGAGTGCGGAAGGTGGCGGATGGAAGAGAACGGAGGTGCTGACGCGGTCCTGCGGGCTTCAGTCAGTTGAGCTGTGGCCAAATGATAATCACATGACTCGCGGAACACGAGCTAAATCTGAGCCTCGCATTCGCGATTTCCCCGGATCGGGCGCCGCCTGACGCCGCAGGCGGCACCAGTTAATCAGCAGCTTTGGCAGATCTCGCGGGTGAATTGCTCTAGCTTGCGGGTGTCCGCGGCGAACAACCGGATTCCTTCTGACAGCTTCGCCGTGGCCATTGGGTCCTCGTTAAGGGCCCATCGGAAAGACTTCTCGTCAAAGGATTCCTTCGGAATTTCCATCTTGCGGGCGGCATCTGCGTCGAGCTTGCGCGGCAGGTCACCGTCCGATTCCGCCAACTCCGCAAGCAGCTTCGGCGCGATGGTGAGATAGTCGCAGCCCGCCAGTTCCGAGATCTCGTCCAGGTTGCGGAAGCTCGCGCCCATGACGATGGTGTCGTAACCGTGGCGCTTGAAGTAGTTGAAGATGCGAGTGACGGACGTGACGCCCGGGTCGTCCGCGGCCGGATAGCCCGGGACGTTCTCGGCGTTCTTGTACCAGTCCAGGATACGTCCGACGAATGGCGAGATCAGGGTCGCGCCCGCTTCAGCCGCGGTGACCGCCTGGGCAAATGAGAACAAGAGCGTCAGATTACAGTGCACGCCACGCCGCTCTAACTGCTCGGCGGCGCGAATGCCCTCCCAGGACGAGGCGATCTTGAACAGCACGCGCTCGCGGGGATCGATGTCGATCTCCTCGTAGAGTGCGATCAATCCCTCAGCGCGAGCAATGGTTGCGGCGGTGTCGAAAGACAGGCGCGCGTCGATCTCGGTGGATACGCGGCCAGGCACGATCTTCAGGATCTCGGCGCCGAAGTTTACCGCGAGCTTGTCCATGGTCCAGGCCGCGTGCTCGTCGGCGTTGTTTCCCCTGTCCTTGCCGAATGTGACCGCGTCTTCGACCAGGTGCCGGTACTGCGGCATCTGTGCCGCCTTGTACAGCAACGACGGATTGGTTGTGGCGTCCTGGGGCTTGTATTCCGCGATGGCCTCGAAATCGCCGGTGTCTGCGACCACCGTGGTCATGGTCTTCAGTTGATCGAGCTTACTCATAATTTTCACCTGTGGCTGGATAATGCCGGAACTGCTGGGGCGTCGGCCCGGCCGGCCGTGTCGGTCGATGCTCGGGCGTCCAATTTGGGTGCGCTCTTAGACGAAACTGATTGATCGCCCCGTCCTTGATCTCCCCATTCTTGATCGCCCCGTTCTGGCCAAGACTCGTGACGGAGTTCAATAATGCGGTTGCCGAGCTCCTCCATTTTCAAGCGCTTGGGCGCTCAACGGCGGAGGAGCGTCCTGTGCCGCGCGGAAGGTGCTGAAGAATCGAGCGCTTCGCTAACAGTATCGGATTGTCGTGACCGTTGGGCTTCAATAAAAGCCGGGTTTTCCCTATTCGAGCGGCTCGCCGGGCGGTTTGTCCCCCTCTGCCGAGGGTTTTGCGGATTTTTCGAAGCTAATCACGCAAGTCGTCGCTGTCGGTCCCGGCGCGCTTTTGGCATACTTCATGGTTCAGTCCATCCGCGGTCGGCGACTTCAAACCAGCAAAAAGCCGGAATGGCCCGGAAAGTGGCGGGTCGCGCCATGCCGCTCAACCGAAGGCAATTAGACCCGCCTGATGATCCCTGCAGTTTCGGATTTTCTGCTTCCGCCGGGGATAGACCAGGCGGCCATTCTCTCGACCATCCGGACAAACTTGCATTGTGAAGCCGAGCCCGTCTCGGAGTCGCTGTGCCGCTATCTCGATAACTTCGACTGGAGTCTCTATCGCGCCGGCGCAGCACTCGAGGAGCGCACAGCCGGCGCGCGTCGCGAGATAATCTGGCGCGATTTGGCGAAAGGCGGCGCTGCCGTCGCAAGCCAGGCGGTGGACGCCGAGCCCGGCTTCATCGATGCGATGCCGCAGGGTCCGGTGCGCGATCTGCTGGCTCCGCTGCTCGGCATTCGTCGGCTATTGCCGGTCGCCGAGATACGCAGACGTGAACAGATCTTGCGTGTATTGAACGATGACGACAAGACGGTCACGCGTATCGTTCTGGAAGAGAACCGGGTTATCGAGACCGGTCAGGCGGCGCTCGCGCAGCTTTCCCTGCGCTTGAGGTTGCAGCCGGTTCGCGGCTATGTCCGGGACTTTGAGGACACGGAGCAACGGTTGCAACGGTGCCTCGACTTGGCTCCCGCCCAAACGCCGGTATTCCTGGAGGCGCTTGCATCCCTCGGACACAGGCCGGGCACCTACTCGTCGAAGCTTTCCTATCGGCTTGATCCAGGGCAGCGCGCCGATGCTGCGACCAAGGAGATCCTGATCGGCCTGTTCGACACCTTGGAGGCAAACGTCGATGGGGCGATTCGCAATCTCGACTCGGAGTTTTTGCACGATCTGCGCGTTGCCACGCGACGCACCCGCTCGGTGCTGTCGGAGATCAAGGCCGTGTTTCCGCAGCCGATTGTCGACGACTTTAAGGCACGCTTTGCGTGGCTGCAGCAGGTAACGGGGCCAGTACGCGACCTGGACGTCTATCTGCTCGACTTCCCGAATTTGCGCGGCTGCCTGCCGCCTCCGATGCGTGACCATCTCGATCCGCTCCGCGACTGGTTGGACAGCCACTATCACGAGGAGCAGTCAAAGCTCGCCGATGCGCTGAAATCGGATCGATTCCGTAATCTGCAACGGGACTGGCGGGCGTTCCTCGGTGCGCCGGTTCCCGCATCGCCGCCCGCTGATAGCGAGAACGCGGGACGGCTCGTCAAGTCGGTTGCGGACGAACGTATCCGGGGGATGTTCAAACGTGTTTGCCGCGAGGGAAGGGCGATCAACGATGCATCGCCGGCGGAGGAACTGCACGACTTGCGCAAGATCTGCAAGAAACTAAGGTACTTGATGGAATTCTTCCAAAGCCT
>JBATTL010000561.1:0-1523 GCA_049670525.1 Thiohalocapsa sp.
CGATGAGGTCAAGGCGCAGCTCGCGGCCATCACCCCCGGCACGCTCAATCCCGAGGAGCTGACCCTGATGGACCCGGCCTGCGGCTCCGGGCACATCCTTGTGGAGGCCTATGAGCTGTTCAAGGCCATCTACCTGGAGCGCGGCTACCGCCAGCGGGACGTGCCAAAGCTGATCCTGGAGAAGAACCTTTTCGGTTTGGACATCGATGGGCGGGCGGCGCAGCTCACAGGCTTTGCTCTGATGATGAAGGGGCGTGCGGATGACCGGCGGCTCTTTCAGCGGGGGGTGAAGCTCAACGTGATGGCGCTTGTGGACAGCGCGGGGTTCGATGCGCAGCGGTTGATCCAGGGAATGAATCTGGCTGACTACGGGCTTCGGGAGGGTGACCTTACGGAGCTGAATCGACTCTTCGAGTACGCCACGACCTTTGGGTCGCTGATTCAGGTCCCCGAGGAACTGGCGGTGAAGTTGCACGCGCTGAAGCAGTTGAGCGGGGCGACCAGCCAGGATCTCTTTGTGTCGGAAGCGCTCGGGCGCTTGGGGCCGCTGGTGCAGCAAGCCGAGTTGCTGTCGGTGCAGTACGACGCGGTCGTGGCGAATCCGCCGTACATGGGGAGTCGATACTACTGCGCTACCCTGAAGGATCTGATTGGAACCAGCTACGAATCCGGCAAGCCTGATCTTTATGGCGTGTTCATTCTTCGCAACATTCAGATGGCGGAGAAGGGTGGACATGTCGGAATGATCACGATTCCCAACTGGATGTTTCTTCCGACATTCGAAGATCTGCGTGACGCGGTATTTAATGAAGCTCCGATTTCGAGCCTAGTGCACAACGGGCGCGGCGTGTGGGGCTCAGACTTTGGGAGCTGCTCGTTCTCGCTGCGCCGGGGCGCATCGGAAAAACTTGCGGGCCGGTTTCTTAGGCTTTTCGAGAAGCAGGGAAGTGTCTCGAGTAACGAGGTTCTCGAGCGACGCTTCCATGGTGCCGAGCCAATTGTTACGCGCAATGCAGAACTCAAACGAGTTCCGCGCAGTCCGGTGGCCTATTGGCTGAGCAAGCGCGTTCGTGAGATATTCAGAGACGGGATTCTTCTTGGTGAACTTGTTGAAGCAAGGCAGGGCTTAGCAACAGCTGACAATAGCCAGTTCGTTCGCCTCTGGCATGAGGTCGACGGACTGCGAGTTGGCTACGGCCTACCCAGTCGAGACGCCGCATTCGCATCCCTCAAGAAGTGGTTCCCGTACAACAAGGGTGGCGATTTTCGAAAGTGGTACGGCAATCAGGAATTTTTGGTCAACTGGGAAAATGATGGTCGAGATCTCTTCGCGTTCAAGCCGCGCTCCGTAATTCGAAATCCCGAGTACTACTTCCTTCCTTCTCTGAGTTGGTCTGACATCACGTCCGGCCCGGCCTCGTTCAGGGTTTTCGATGAAGGATTCATTCACGACGTCACCGGGATGTCTGCGTTCAAGTTCGATCGGATCGATCGATCCAGGCTAGCAGCTTATTGCAACACAC
>JBATTL010000562.1:0-1894 GCA_049670525.1 Thiohalocapsa sp.
GTGGCCTCCATTCTTCTTTAGGAGGACCGAGACGTGCAACGCCTAGTGCAGGTTTTTGACGGTTTGGGCCAAAAACCCCGGGTTCTCCAAGGGCGGCATCTCACCAGGTGACTTCCACGCGCTGATCTTCTGGCGCCAGCTGGTCACCGCGTACCAGCGTCAGAACCGCACACTCGAGGCCCAGGTCGCCGAACTCGAGGCCGCGCTCGAGGCCGAACGCGCGGTCTCTCCATGTCAGGTTCCCGGTTAAGCGGCGATGTGGCGCGCTTCTGGCACAGCACACGCGCCGCGGTCTTTCTTCCCGGACGGGCCTAGTAACACCGTCCGGAAACGAACTGGAATTCGTTTTTGCGCGTTTTGGGGTGGCCAGCGGTGACCGTGTTCATCGACTGGCTGCGGCTTGTGCAGGAGCATCGGGACTGTCCGGTGTGGGGCTCCACACGACGCATTGAGACCGACCTGGAAACCGGCGAGGTGCAATGGGAGGTGGTGCGCGGTGAGTCGGTGCGCGGGTCTTTCGATACCGGCCTGTATGTGCGCAGCAACGGTACCGAGGTCTCGGTGAGCGGCAACCCCTCGAAGTTCGCCCGGCTGGATAACCTGGTTGGACTCACCACGCTGGATGCGTGCATGGACGTCTACAACGCGGTGCTGCGGGACCTGGGGTTGCCGCTGTTCGAGTTGCAGTGCGTCGCCTCGACGGTCGGCGAGTTCGGTGGCGAGCGGGTGCGGATCGGGCCAACGATCACGGATGTGCACGTCACACGCAACCTGATCTGCGGACAAGGCGGCGATCGGGCGTTCCTCGACTGGATGTCGTCTCAGCACCTGGGCCGCTTGCCCTACACGCTGAAGGCGGAAACGACCGTCCAGGCCGGTACCCTCGCCCGTCGTCAGCATCAGTTGTATCTGAAGGGTCCGGAACTCCGGGCACATGCATTGAAATGGCGGCGTGCGCGCTCGCCGGACAAGTTGGAGGTGAAAGACGAAGCGGTTGCGTATCTCGAACGGTTGATTGACTACTGTAAAAAAACGGCGTCGTGCGTGATGAAGTAAAACTCGGGCGGAAATGGCTGCAAGAAGGCGCCTTCCGCTATCCCGAGCATTGGTGTGAAGAAACGGCGTCCAAGTTACATGTAGAGAATAGCGAGATTGAAACCATGAACGCAGGTGCATTGAGTAACTACGGGTCCGAGGTTCGGGAAAAGCTGGTTGGCGCTGGTATCAGCGAACGTCAGGCCGGATTGATGGCCAATGCCGTCAGCGGCTGGCTTGCGGGTCAGGTATGGGACCAGAGTCTGGGTGTTCGTGCGCGGCAGAAATACTGCAAGGCGCTTCGCCAGCATTGCGGTCTGGATCTTCGCCGGCCGTCCAACGTGCGTTCGTTGGCAGCATGCGTGAAGCCGCGGGTACTGGAAGCGCGTGAGTTGGAACTGTCCGACCTGCCCGACTGGTACCGCTGGCCGCAACGCCGGGAGGCGGCATGAAACGCAGTGATGATTATCCCGTCGGTGCTGTCGCGTTCTGCGTCTCTGGCCAAGTGTATGAGACCTATCGCGGCGCCTATATGGCGTCGATGAATCTGCACGAGAACGACTTCTTTCGGGTGATCTCGCGCGCGCGCAAGGTTGGCGCGCACCAGTGGCGCGCACTCGAACGGATCGGCGTCGCTGGGGACGATGCCCCGAAACCGAAGGTCTATTCGGCGCGAAAGGAGGCGACATGACATGAAACAATGGGCCTTGATCGATCCTCAGGATCGTGTCCAGTCGATGTCGAACTGTCCGGATGCACTCCACGACATCATTGATACGATGCCCGATGCGGGCGAAGGTTGGGCGGTTGTGTCGTGTGATCCTCGGTTCTGGTCGGAGCATCCCGAACTGACCGAGGC
>JBATTL010000563.1:0-5126 GCA_049670525.1 Thiohalocapsa sp.
ATCTAGGGATCCTTGCGATTGGTGGGGCCGGCGTGGGGCGTGCCCGAATACGGGAAGACCTGGTGGTAGAGTTGATCATTGGCAGCGACGTTGTCGCCAACCAGGGTCACGGCCGCATAGGTCGGTCCGCTTGCAAGCGCGGTCAGCGCGATATCGATCACGTCGTCGCCGAATCGGCGGCCGTTGGGCCATCCACTCGACTTGACGCGTCCGGCGTCGTCACTGGTCGTATCACCGCCGATGAAACCCAAGCGATTGAAGTCGGACTCCCCCGCCAACGGCACCGGCTCCGTCGTCGTGTCGACACGGATCACATCCGGGATGAACACCGCTGCCAGGTCGCCCCGATCGGACGCGCCGAAGTCGGTCTGGAAGACGAGATTGATCAGCCGCGCGGCCTCGGGGTTTTCGGCGTAGGTCGCAAAACGCGCAAGGTCGACCGTCGGCGCGGTGCGGTTGTAGTTGTCCTTGTCCGCGAGGGCGACCAGCAGCTCGTTGAACAGCGGATTGCCCATGCGGTTGACCTGGACCCAGCGTCCGACGTTGATCGGGTCGCGTGACTGTCGAAGCACACGGGTGGAGCGACGACTGACGCTGGCATAGACGCCGACGCCACTCGCCTCACCCGAGGCCGGCAGTGGCTGAGCGAGGTCCGCGAAAGGTGCCGTGTAGGCGAAACTCGGTACGCCTACGAGCGGTATCTGAACGGCGAAGGCGAGCACATTGAAGCCTTTGAACCCATCCACGCCGCCACCGTCCTGCCCCAGCCCGTCGCCAAGATCGTCGTCATTGTCCAGGATGCGTGGATCCAGCAAGTCGAAGACACCGGGGATGTCCGCGTAGAAGCCGTCTTCGCGGGGGCCGGCGAAAACAGTCTCACCGCTGGGAAGGGTATAGATCGACTGTCGTGTATAGACGTCCAGCTCAGCCTGCGTGGTTGCGCCCGACACCGCCCGTCCGGTGGTCGCGTCGTTGTACAGCGGAGTGGTACGCAAACCGACGTTGGGCGGTGGTGTCAGCAGGCGGGTGCCGATGATCTCCGTTGTTGTGCGGGGCCGACGGGGCGCGTACGGAGGCTTACGCTTGTCGGTCCCAATCGAAGTCGCCGCGGCATCCACGGTCCTGGTCACATTGAAGGTCTGGCTGTAGTTCTGCCGCGCGTCGCCAGGCGACGCGATACTGCCGACCTCAGTCCCGAGCCCATAAGAGAGGATCGTCGCCGAGTTCTTGAGCCCCGGCGGGGTCGATGGGTTCACGTTGGAGAACGCAAAGTCATAGCGCATCAGGGTCTCGCCCGTGGTCGGATGCGCGATATGGATACTGTACCGAGCGTCATCGGCAAAGCGGTCGTAGATGACGCCGTCGCCCGGCTCGGAGAACGGGCGCACCTGCACGATGACGTTGAGTACCTGCTCGGTCGGATTGGCAAAGCTCCGGCCGACAAAGGCATAGACGTCGGTGATGTTGGCCTGGGGATCCTGTTTGATGAGCGGCGCATCGCTGTGGCTTGCGGCCCAGCCGTTGCCGGCAGCAAATGCCAGCAACGCGGCGGGTAGTATTGGCATGCGAATCGACAACCAGTGTTTTTTCACGAGACGGTTCCTCTGGATCAAACGTGACGATGTGGATACAAGGTCGGACGCCGATGCACCGGGGCTGACACTGCGGCTCCGATTCTGGCCACCAATCGCGGAATCCAATCGCGACCCCGCGAGAGCGACACCGACGTCGCTGCCGGATGGGCCTATCGCCGGGAAACCCGCGGCGAGCCGAGCGCCATGATGTCGAACCTGATTGCAATACGCGGCGGCGGCGCAATCGGATGCAGCCAGCGTGAATAAGGGTGTTGAGCGAGCCACAAGGCCGCTCGCGTTGCGCCAGTTCAGGTCATGAGGGAATCGGATGATCGTCGCGCCGCACATCCAACGGCGTCTGCGGCGCGTAGATAGGCAATGATCAGGAACAGTCTGCTGCACGGTTCCGTGACCGAGCCAGCTATACTGCGGGACATGTCGACCGAGCCCGGCGAACACGCGCAGCCCTTGGCCGATTCGTTGCAATCGGAGCTGCTCGCGCTTGTCGGTCGCATCGGGGCCGAAGACAGCGATGCGTTGGGGCGCTTCTATGACCTGACCATTAACCGCGTCTACGGTCTTGCGATGCGGATCCTGGGTCGCGTCGAAGACGCGGAGGATGCGGCCGCCGAGGTTTACCTGCAGGTCTGGCGCAAGGCGTCGACCTACAGCGCGTCGCGCGGGCCGGTCATGGCCTGGCTGCAAATCATGTGCCGCAGTCGCGCCCTGGATCTGCTGCGGCGACGCGGCCCGAGTGGGGGCGACTCAACCCTGGACATCGATCAGATCGCGGATTTGCGTTGTGCGAGTCCGCCAGAACTTGTCGCGACCCTTGAGGTCAATCGATCTCTCAACGACGCGCTGCAAGGGCTGAGCAGCCAGCAGCGGCAGCTGATCGCGCTGGCCTTTTTCCAGGACCTGTCGCACAGCGAGATCGCGGATCGGGTGGGCCTGCCGCTCGGAACGGTCAAGTCCCATATCCGCCGCGCACAGCAGATCCTGCGCAGCGCGCTGAGCAATCAGGAGTTGTCACCATGAAGGAGTCCAAGACCGCCCTCGATGCCGACCTGGCGCAACTCCTGGCGGAACGGCAAGCCCCGTCGGAACTGGAACCCGCGGTCGCCAAACGGCTCAAAGCCCGCATCCTGCGCGACGCGGTTGGGCAAACGGGCGGTGCCAAAGAGCCGGCGGAAAGATCAGCGGTCGATTTGGCACAAGGGCTGTTTACCTTGCGTGCCGACGATGGCCGATGGGAGAGCCTCACACCCAAAGTTGAGATCAAGGTGCTGCGCCAGGACGAGAACAGCCGCAGCTATTTACTCCGTCTGCATCCAGGCGCCGTGCTCCCGCCCCACGAGCACCCGATCGACGAGGAGTGCTACGTGCTCGAAGGTGAAGTGCGCTTTGGCCAGGTCGTTGTGCAGGCCGGGGACTATCACCTCGCGCCGGCGGGCGCCCCGCACGGGCTCATGCGCTCGCGTACCGGGGCGCTGCTCCTGTTGCGCGGCGCCGAGCACAGGGGCGGAGCCGCAGGCACCAGCTGATCTCGGGGACGGCGCCGCGTGCTTGCCCGACCCGACCCGGCGGTCGTCGACACTTTCGGCTCCTATGCTTATGCCGTCGTCGCCGCTCGGGGGGTGCGTTGAGCTGGCGTATCGAGCCTGCCGACCGGTCTCACGAGCTGGACAATTCCCGGGGCCTCCGAGACAGAATGCGGTTGGTAACAACGTGCCCGGTGATTCGCGGTGAGTTGCCGGAGCAGCGTTCCCTCGGCTTGGCCGCTGGAACTATCGGCATTGGAAGACGGATCTTGGACCCGCATAGGTCCGGCTCAGCCTCTCGGTCATCCTCCCCGTCATCAGCGAGTCGTGACGGTGGTCGCGGTTCCCGCGAGCACAGTCGGGTTGCGATGACAATCGAGCTGGCTTAGCCTCTCGCGTATCTGAGGCGAGTTCTGTCAATTCTCGTACCAGCTTGTTTGCGCTTTCGCCCGCCTTCGGCGCCGCGCCAACAGTCGCATAGCGCGGCAATGCGCCTGTTGGCGCCGCTTGAAGGCGAACGAAATTCCGGCGCGATTATTGTGCGAAAAGCTCCGGCAATCGTCGGGAGCGATTGTTTCCCTGCTCAATAGGGGTGATGCCATGGCCAGATTGCTTTCAGACCAACTCTCTGCGGCGACCGGTTTAGCGTCGGTTGATCCGACACTGCTGTCGTCCGTGGCGGCGCGGGCGCGTTTGCTTGCGGGTGTGGCGGTTGGGGGTGTGGCGGGTGTTCTGATCACCGCGCTGCTGGCTGCGCCGGCGGCGATCGAGCCAAACTTGGTGCGGCTGCTGCACGGGATGGTGATCATCAAGGCGTTGATCTTTGCCGGTGCCGCGGCGTTGGTGTTCCGGCGTCTGCGCGGGCCGGTTAACGCGCGCATACTCGTTGGTTATGCGGCCGGACTCGGGGTTTCAGCGGGCGCTTTGGCGTGGCTCTGGGGTCTCTCCGGAATGCTGTTCGGGTCGATCTTCTTCTACGGTGGTCTGTTCATCGCCTTCATGATGGCATCACGGGACCCGCTTCTGATCGAGGGTCTGCGCGCAAAGGTAGGAAACGCATCCCGCGGCTAAGCCTCAGCCCTCGGCAACGGGAGTGTTTCCTCTCATGGGTGGGATCGACGTTCGTGGATCGAGCCGCGGCCCTGGCTCACCTGGGTTGCAAACCGAGGGGACAGCCGATAGGTTACGCGCTCGCCGCCGTCACCCACGCCATCGCCCAGCCTGTTGCGCTCCCTTCATCGATGCCCGCGCTCGTCGCCTGTCAACTTTCCAAGACCTACCGTAACGGATTCGAGGCCCTGAAGGGCGTTGACCTGACTGTCGACAAAGGCGACTTTTTCGCATTGTTGGGGCCTAACGGCGCAGGCAAGTCGACTCTGATCGGCATATTGACCTCGCTGGTGAACAAGTCCGGCGGCAGCGTCGAGGTGTTCGGCCACGATCTCGACCGCGAGCCCGAACAGGTCAAATCACTGCTCGGCGTCGTGCCGCAAGAATTCAACTTCAATCTGTTTCTGCCGGTGGCCGAGGTCGTGATCAATCAAGCCGGCTATTTCGGTATCCCGCGCGCCGAGGCGCGCGATCGCGCGGAGTTTTACCTGCGAAAGCTGGATCTGTGGGAGCGGCGGAAGAGCGAGATGCGGCTGCTTTCCGGCGGCATGAAGCGTCGATTGATGATCGCCCGTGCTCTTGTGCACCGCCCGCGGCTGCTGATCCTGGACGAGCCAAGCGCCGGTGTCGACATCGAGATTCGCCGCAGCATGTGGGCCTACTTGCGGGAGCTGAACGCCGCGGGCACAACCATCATCCTGACGACGCACTATTTGGAGGAAGCGGAGAGTCTGTGCCGTACGATCGCAATCATCGACCATGGCCGTATCGAGGCCGTTGCCGAGACGGCATCACTACTCGCGGGCCTCGACGCGGAGACCTTCGTGCTGAATCTCAAGGGGCCGGTCGGAGCTCTGCCCAGCTTGGACGGCTTCCAGTTCGAGGCCATCGACGAGACGAC
>JBATTL010000564.1:0-2724 GCA_049670525.1 Thiohalocapsa sp.
CACCGAATGCGGCAGCCGCCGCTTCGCTCGGGGAGTCGCATTCGTTTTCGGCACCGCAGACGAAGAAGGTCTGGTTATAGAAACCGACGTTGTTGGTGAAGGAGGCGGACACGCCCGTTTTCCCTCCGACGTCGACCGACACGATCTCGAGCGGCACCTTGGTGATGTCGTCGACGCCCGACGGGATCTCGGTCAGGCCATGGCCTGCCATCTCCTCGAGGAGCACACCGTCTTTCTCGGCCCAGGTCAGCACCCAGAAGACGATTTCCTTGTCGGCGCAGCTTACCTTGTCGCCGACCGGTCCGCAGCCGAAGTGGGGGTTGCCGCCGTCCGGCGCGGTGCCCCAGGGAACGTTCACAAGCTTCCAGTTGAGGGTCGTCTGGTCGAAAGTCTGGCCTGAGTTGGATTGCGGATAGGCGGCCAACCCATCGGTGATGGTCGCGGTTCCGATTTCGAAGCTGGGCCCGACGAAGGAACAATTGATTTCCGATGGACAGGTTTCGATTGTGCTATCGAACTCCTGTCCGAAGACACGGACATGGATCGTCGTCTCGTCGTCGATCGGCGTTTGGCTGAAGTTGTGCACGCGGGTCCATAGCGTGACCACTTCGCCATCGTTGATCACCGTCACCTGAGACCCGATCGGCGCCTCGGCGCCGGCGTCTTGGTCCGTCACGAAGAATCCGCGCATGGCGTGAAATGGGCTCTGTTGGATGTCGTCGAGCAGCCTCTTCGACGGGCTTGCGACCCTGGTTACGTTATCCCAGACCCAGCGGTTGGGGTGGTTCAGCGCTAGGTCCGGCTCGGTATAGATTTGACCCCATAGATCCTCCGTCGCTTGGGCGACGAAGCCGATGCGCTGCACGCCCTTGGTTGTGACATCGGCGCTTGGCTCGGAGTCGTCGAGCGAGTTGAGGATCTTGTTCTGACCGAAGATAAAAGCCCCGAACTCATACGTGAAGTCCATCGCCTTCCAAGTAGTCGGCTCGTCGAGCGCGGGAATGGTCACGGTGACGCCCTGTGAATCGCTCACGGTCGCCTTGGTGGTGTTCAGGGTCTTGAGCGCTGTGCTGCCACTCTTGTCCACGGTCGCCGAGGCGTCAGCGCCGAAGCCATCGAAGTCAATGCCGGCCGACACCGATACCGACGAGTCGAAGGATTGATTGTTGGATGCGCCAACGCTCTGGTCCGAGCCCGAGCTCTGGCTCCAGGTGGAGGAGAAGGAACCGGCACTGTCGCCGGGCTGCTGAAAGGTCGGATCCCTGTCGGTCAAGGCATCCGCGCGCGGAAAGCTGCCTTCCAGGACCTCGAGATTCCAGGGATAGCTGAGCAGGTTGAGCGGCTGATGTGGGGGTTGGTAGAACTCCAGATTGTTCGCGGCCATGAGTATATTTTGTGCCGGTAAGAGACTGATCTGAATCTCATCCGGCCCGGAGAAGTGCACCTGCAGGGGCAGCCGTTCCGACTCGCTGCAGTTCGGCTCGTCCTCGGGACAAACCGTGTGGCCGATCACGGGGTAGACGTAGCTGTAGAAATTCTTCTTCTGGAACCAGACAAGATCGGACAGCCCGGTCGAACGCGTGAGACTGGACGTGTTCTTGTTCTTAAAGGTTAGGGTCGACCCGATGCTGTTCGTGGACGTGTTCTCCGACGAGGCCTTGACGGAGACGCTGGCCGACGCGATATCGGGAATCCCGTAAGACACCTTGGCGTCGGCCTCTTTCTTGATCGATGCGGTTGTGCTGATGGTGCTTTGCTGGCTGGTGTCTTTGGAGCTGGAAGCGCTGAAGGTATAGGTCGTGTTGAACTCCGAGTCGTCGGCGCCCGCCTCGTCGATCTCCGCGGCCAGGCTGACGTTGACGATCGTCGGATCGCCGCCTGGGGTGAGCGGAATGTAGTCGACGTGCATCGGCGGCACGCCGATCACGAAATTGGGCTGGATGTGGCCAGCGATTTTGATCTTATCCGGCACGCCGAGCTGCAGCGAGCGGCCCTGGAAATCGCCGGCCTGAAGCGGTGCGGCGGGCCTGTCCTCGTCGGAAACCAGGAAGAATTGGTCTCTAACGATGATCTTCACGCTCTTGAAGGCAGGCTTGAAGTCGTCTTTCGCGGGGTCGACGGCAAAGATGTCGACTCGAGTATTGCGCCCGTCCGCGGGGCTGTCCTCGGTGAAGAGCACCGCGATCTGCTGGTCGAAATCGGTCTCACTCATCGACGGGTCCGGCGGGTCGAAGCGGCCGACCGCTGTGCCCCAAACTCTCGGGGCGGCTTCCTCCTCCTCCTCAACATGGTCGGCCGTCATCTTTAGGTCGGTGCCGAAACGGACCACGTCTATTCTGTACACCGAGGAGCCGCCCGAGGCGTCCGGGTCCGACTGAGCCACGACCACCTGTTCCTGCAGTGAGGCGCCGTCCAGGGCGCCGCTGTCGGCGTAGAAATGCGCCTTCGAGGCGGCGGTATCGAGCCCGACGATCAGGGGCGCCGGTCCCGCGGTTGATGTGAAATCGGACGCGAAACGATAGGCCGTCAGACGCACGCCCTTTGTCGCGTTGGAGCCAATGACGCGCTCGAGAAACACGAGCTGCGCATCGGGTTGGCCGTCGAAATTGCCGGCGACCAAAGCCACCTCCGGAAAGGCGCCGTTGCTAAGCTTCGCCCAGGTGAGACCGGTCTTGATGGAGACCGGGGCCATGACCGGCTTGAGTGTCCCGCAGGCTTGGTCGA
>JBATTL010000565.1:0-27006 GCA_049670525.1 Thiohalocapsa sp.
GTAAGTGGTGTAGAGCTCCATGCCCAATTCGGCCGTGTTGCTGTATCCAGCGGGACGAGGCGGGGGCTTGGCGAATTCCTCCAAGCCAAAGTTGGACGGCCCCAGGATCAGGAAAAGATTCATGACCATGACGCCGGCAACAACGAGACCCAGAGGGAGATGGCGTATGAACTGGGCCCGTAGCGAGGTCACGTCGATGTCGAGCATCATGACGACGAACAGGAACAGCACCATCACGGCGCCGACGTACACCAGCACCAGCACGATGCCGAGGAACTCGGCCTCCACCAACAACCAAAGGGCCGCGCTGCTGACGAATGCAAGCACCAGATACAGTACCGAATGCACCGGATTACGCCGGGTCACGACCATCCCTGCAGCGAATACCGTAATCGCCGCAAAGACGTAGAAGAGGAATTTTTCAAAACCCATGGGAATTCCAGATGCTTTGCCGGCTGGCCACGCGGGGCCGCGGACAGTACTGACTCCAGTTGACGGAAAAGTGTGGTCGTTCTCGTTCTGATTATCGGATCGCAGGCGGCTGCCCCCTACCCGCTATCATGCCCAGTCGCGCCAGCCATCGACCAGAAAATCCTGTGCATGTAGCTCACTGTTATCGGTAGGCCGCATCCGCGGCGCGCGCGGTCGCGATGTCCGCCTCGTACTTGTCACCAATAGCCAACAACTTGTCCTTGGTCATGATGTTCTCGCCCCTGTTCTCGAAGTGGTATTCATAGACTCCGGTCTCGACAATCGAGTCGACGGGACAGGATTCCTCGCAGAACCCGCAATAGATACACTTGAATAGGTCGATGTCGTACCGTGTCGTTCGGCGCGAACCATCGGCGCGGGGCTCCGCCTCGATCGTGATGGCTAACGCCGGACAGGTGGCCTCGCACAGTTTGCACGCGATGCAGCGCTCCTCGCCGTTCGGATAGCGGCGCAGGGCGTGCAGTCCGCGGAAGCGCGGCGAAATTGGCGCCTTCTCCTCCGGGTATTGCACGGTGAATTTCCGCTTGAATAGGTACCTTCCGGTCAGGCTCATTCCGCGGAAAAGCTCCGTCAGCATGAGACTGTTCAGGTAGTTGCGGGTGGCTTCGTTCATGGCTATCCAGTCGATTACGGGTTGTTGCGACGATCAGGCCGCGGACCACCAGGGCGGGACATCCAGGATCACCGCAAGAGCGACCACGAGAATCCAGACGATCGTGATCGGGATGAAGACCTTCCAACCCAAACGCATGATCTGGTCATAACGGTAGCGCGGGAAGGTTGCACGCAGCCACAGGAACATGAACATGAAAAAGAACGTCTTCAGCATCAGCCAGATCATGCCGGGCACGAAGGCAAACAGCTCGTCCAAAACAGGCATGCCTTGGAATGGCGAGAGCCAGCCACCGAAAAACAGCAGCGTGGTCAGCATCGCGATCAGTACCATGTTGGCGTATTCCGCCAGGAAGAAGATCGCGAACGCCATGCCGGAATACTCGACGTGGAAACCGGCGACGATCTCCGACTCACCTTCGGCCACGTCGAACGGGGCGCGGTTTGTCTCGGCGACGCCGGAGATGTAATAGACGCCGAACAGGGGCAGCAGCGGCAGCCAGTACCAGGTCAGAAAGCTGCCGGACTGAGCCTCGACGATGGCGCTTAGATTAAGGCTGCCGGCCGCCACCAACACACCCACCAGCGCGAAGCCCATTGCGATCTCATAGGCGACGATCTGAGCGGCCGCACGCATGGCGCCAAGCAGCGCATACTTCGAGTTGGACGCCCAACCGGCGATTATGACACCGTAGACCCCGAGCGACGTCAGTGCCAACACGTACAGCAGTCCGGCGTTGATGTCGGCCAGCACCAGACCCGCGTCGAAGGGGACCACCGCCCAGGCCGCCAGCGCGGGTGCGATGGAGATCATCGGAGCGAGCAGGAACAGACCCTTGCTGGCCTTGCTCGGGACGATAATCTCCTTCACCAGCAGCTTCAGCGTGTCGGCAATTGGCTGCAGAAGGCCGTACCAACCGACCCGGTTCGGGCCAATACGCACCTGCATGTAGCCGATAATCTTGCGCTCCGCATAGGTGAAATAGGCGACCACGACAAACAGCGGCAAGATGATCGCGGCGATCGCAAGAATGCTCTGCAATGGCAGCGGCAGCGCTGTCCACAAGCCCGTCATCATGCCGTTTCCCCCTGCGCCTTGACGACCGTCATCGGACCGATCTGTGGACCCAACTGCTCGCTGCCGGCGACAGCGGCGGGAATTCTGCCGCAGCCCATCGCGAGTTGGTCGTCCACACGCACGCTGATGCTCGCGCGGGCACTACCCTGGCTGACCTCGACTTCGTCGCCATCCGACAGACCCAACTTGGCGGCTTGGTTCGGATGCACGGAGAGATTGAAGCCATCCGCCAGAGGTGTGAGCTGCAGCGACGGCGCAGCCCGCACCAGCTGGTCCAGGGCATAAACGGGTACGTTGCCGACGCGCATCAGTGTGGTGACTGTCGAGGCCGGCCTCCCGTGGTAACTGGCCTGGACGTAAGTGCCGCGGCGCGTATTGTCCGGCGTGACACCTTCGCATCGGCCTTTGAGCTCGTCATGCACCTGCTTGGCACTCGCATAGTCGAAGCCTTCCACCTCAAGCAGATTGCCAAGAACCCGCAGCACTTTCCAGCCCGGACGCGCCTCGCCTGGCGGTGCCACGGCACCCTGGAATCGCTGCCAGTCGCCGCTCGCGTTTACAAAGGTCCCTGAGGTCTCGGCAAAACCGGCGATGGGTAGCATGACGTCGGCAACCGCTTCCAACGACGGGCTGCGAAATGCGCTACATGCCACCACCAAGCCGCTTTCACGGAGTACAGACATCGCCAGCGTTGGGTCCAGCAGATCCATCGCCGGGTCGAGCCCCCACAGCAAATAGACCGCGCGCGGCTCAGTCAACATCGCCAGGGCGTTCAGTCCCGGCTGCGGCACCGATCCTGCGCCGGGCGCTCGATGTGGCATCGCACCGGCCAGTGATGCGCCGACGCTGTTCGCGGCTCGCGGCAGAAACCCGATCCGGCACTCGGCAGCCTCAGCGATCAGGTACGCCAAGGACTTGATCAGCGTGTAATCGGGGTCTGCCTCCGCCAACGCACCGAGCAAGATGATCCCTGTGCCCTTAGCCCCGGAATCGCGCAACGCGTCGGCCGCTTCTGTGTGTGCCTCGGTGAGCTGCGCCTGCCTGAGCAGGTCGGCCAGAGCGCCGTCGTCAGACTGGGAGACGGTTTGTCCCAGGGCCTTGGCGATGGCTGCCAGCTCCAAAGGCAGGCCATCCGGCGGGGTGACGAATTGTCGACTCGGGTGTGTCAAGTCCAACTTGTAAGGTGTCACGACACGGACCGCGGCGCCGGCGAGAGCCGCCTTGCGGACTCGATGGGCGAGCAGTGGCTGCTCGTGGCGAATATCGCTGCCGATCAGCAACAGGGCGGTCTGCTGTTCCAACGCGGCGATCGGCGCACCAAGCCACGCGACCCCGGGATCGGCTTCGTCACCACGGAAATCCTGCTGGCGAAGACGGGTGTCGATATTGCGTCCACCCAGACCGCGCAATACCTTTTGCGCCAGGTACAGTTCCTCCAGCGTCGAATTCGGCGCCATCAGCCAGCCAATCTGATCCGCGTCGATCCCTTTGAGACCGCTGGAGACCAAGTGCAATGCCGACGGCCAGTCCGCTTCATGCCAGACCCCGTCGCGCTTGACCATCGGCTCGGTCAGACGCGTCTCGCTGTTCAGGCCCTCATAGGCGAAGCGGTCGCGGTCGGATATCCAAGTCTCGTTGACTTGTTCGCTGTCTCGCGGGTGAACCCGCATCACGCGTCCCCCGCGCAGGTGCAGGTGCAAATGGGAGCCGACGCTGTCATGGGGCGCGATACTCGGCTCACCGGTCAGCTCCCAGGCGCGGGCGCTGAAGCGATAGGGCTTGGATGTCAGGGCGCCGACGGGACAAAGGTCGATCACGTTGCCAGACAATTCATGGGCGATGCCTTGCTCGACGAAGGTGCCGATACGCATGTCTTCGCCGCGACCGGTCGCACCCAGTTCGCGGACGCCGGCAATCTCAGCACAGAAGCGTACGCAGCGGGTGCAATGGATACAGCGCGTCATGTCCGTAGCGATCAACGGTCCGAGATCTTCGTCCTTGACAACACGCTTGCGCTCGGAGAATCGAGAGATGTCCTCGCCATAGCCCATGGACACGTCCTGCAACTCGCACTCGCCGCCCTGATCGCAGATGGGACAGTCCAGCGGATGGTTGATGAGCAGGAACTCCATGGTGCCGCGCTGGGCATCCAGCGCCTTGGGCGAGCGAGTCTGCACCCTCATCCCGGCAACCACCGGAGTCGCGCAGGCCGGCACTGGCTTCGGAAACGGTCGCCCGCCCTGCTCCGCTTCCACCAAACACATGCGGCAATTGGCGGCGATCGACAATTTCTTGTGATAGCAGAAGCGCGGAATCGCAATGCCTTCGCGGTCCGCGACGGCGATGATGATCTCACCGGGTGTCGCATCACAGCTGCGACCATCGAGTTCGATTGTGATCTTGTCCGACATCTAGGATTCTTGGCTCCAGCTGGCCGCCGTCTGACGGTCTACCAATCGACGGATTCGGGTCAACGGACTTCGGCAGACCCTTGTCAGGCCGCCTCGACCATGGGTTTGCCATGTTCGATCATGTACTCGAATTCCTGCCGATAGTGCTTCAGGAAGCTCTGAACCGGCATCGCCGCCGCATCACCGAGGGCGCAGATGGTGCGGCCTCCGATGCGCCCGGCCACATTGTCGAGCAGGTCCAGGTCGCTCGAGCGACCATGGCCCTTCAGGATGCGATGCAACACGCGAGACAGCCAGCCGGTGCCTTCCCGGCAGGGCGTGCACTGGCCGCAGGATTCGTGCGCATAAAAATGTGCGAGATTCGCCAACACCTTGACCATACAGGTCCTCTCTGCAATGACGATCACTGCGCCAGAGCCCAGCATGGAACCGACCTTGGCGATGGAGTCGTAATCCATGTCGGTTTGCATCATGACCTCACCGGGTACGACCGGCACGGACGAACCGCCCGGAATAACCGCCTTAAGCCGCTTGCCATCACTGACTCCACCCGCCATTCGAAGAAGATCGCGGAACGGGGTGCCCAGGGGCACCTCAAAATTGGCCGGCCTGTTGACATGACCGCTCACAGAGAACAGCTTTGGACCGCCATTGTTCGGTCGGCCCTGATTCAGGAACCACTCGCCGCCTTTTTCCAGGATCACCGGAACCGACGCCAATGACTCCGTGTTGTTAATGGTGGTCGGCTTGCCGTAGAGGCCGGCTTGGGCCGGGAAAGGCGGCTTGAAGCGCGGCTGACCCTTCTTGCCCTCCAGGGACTCGAGCAATGCCGTCTCTTCGCCGCAGATATAGGCACCGGAACCCAGCTGAGTAAAGAGATCGAAATCCACCCCGGACCCCAGTACATTCTTGCCCAGCAGTCCTGCGGAGTAGGCCTCCTCGAGCGCCTGATCGAAGCGTTCGATGGGCTCGTAGAACTCGCCGCGGATGTAGTTGTATCCGACGGTTGCGCCGATGCAGTAACCGGCGATGGCCATGCCCTCGATCAGTTGGTGGGGATTGAAACGCATGATGTCACGGTCCTTACAGGTCCCCGGCTCGCCTTCGTCAGAGTTGCAGACGATGTACTTCTGTCCCGGCGCATTGCGCGGCATGAAGCTCCACTTCAAGCCGGTCGGGAAGCCAGCGCCGCCACGGCCGCGTAGTGCCGAGAGCTTGACCTCGTCGATCAGGGCGGTTGGATCGGGCTTGTCCTTCAGGATGCGCTCCCATTGCACATAGCCACCGACACTGCGATAGCTCGCCAGCCTGTGGCGCAGCTTCTCTTTGAGATGCATGGTGCGAAAGCAGACGGTGTTCTGGTCGTTGGCCATGATTGCGCTAGCGGGACTGGTTCACTTTTAGTCGATTCACTTGTCAGGCGCCGAGCAGGAAGATCAATCCAGCTTCTTGATCAGCTTGTCGAAGGCGTCCGAGGTCACGTACTCGTGATAGGTCTTATCGACCATCACCGCAGGCGCGTGGCAGCAGGCCCCCAGACACTCAAACTCCTTGAAGGTGAACTTGCCGTCGTCAGTGGTACCGCCAGGTGCCACCTCGTACTCTCGCTCAATATACGCCATCAACTGTTCGGCGCCTGCGAGCATGCAGGAGACGCTGTTGCAGACGCAGACCTTGTGCCGGCCCACCGGTTCCAGGTCATACATGGCATAGAAACTGGCCACCTCATAGACCGCGACCTCGGGCATATCCAGATAAGCGGCCACATCATTCATGAGTTCCTCGGTCAGCCATCCGCCGTTCTGATCCTGCACCAGCGTCAGCGCCGGCATGACGGCGGACTGCTTCCACTCGGCTGGGTACTTGGCGATGTGCTTGTCGATCTCGGCGCGGATCTCGGGCGTGAACAGCTCGTTCTTGTCCACGTCGTGGATAACGGCCAACGGTGCGGTACGGAAGCTCATCAGCGATCGATCTCCCCAAAGACGACGTCCATGGTGCCGATGATGGCAACCACGTCGGCCAACATATGGCCCTTCGACATCTCATCCATCGCGGCCATGTGCGGAAATCCCGGCGCACGCACCTTGAGCCGATAGGGTTTATTGGCGCCGTCGGAGACGATATAGCAGCCAAACTCGCCCTTGGGCGCTTCCACAGCGGCATAGGCTTCACCCGGCGGCGTGCAATAGCCCTCGGTGAACAGTTTAAAGTGGTGAATGAGCGCCTCCATGTCGTCCTTCATGCCGATTCGCGACGGCGGCGCGACCTTATGATCATCGACCATAACCGGGCCCGGATAGGCCCGTAGCCAGTCCACACATTGGCGGATGATTCGGTTGGACTGGCGCATCTCTGCGATGCGAACCAGATAACGGTCGTAGCAGTCGCCATTCTGACCAACCGGGATGTCGAAATCGACATCGGCATAGGCCGCGTAAGGTTGTTTCTTACGCAGATCCCAGGCAACACCGGAGCCGCGCAGCATCGGGCCGGTGAAACCCAGATTCCGCGCACGATCCGCGTCAACCACGCCGATACCCACGGTGCGTTGCTTCCAGATGCGATTATCGGTCAGCAGCGTCTCGTACTCATCCACCATCGCCGGGAAACGGGTGCTGAAGTCCTCGATGAAGTCGAGCAGAGAGCCCTCGCGCGCACCGTTGAGCTTGCTGATCTCTCGTTTGCTATGCCACTTGGACTTGCCGTCTGGGAAACGCGGCATGCGCCCGGGCAGGTCCCGGTAGACGCCACCCGGGCGATAGTAGGTGGCATGCATACGCGTCCCCGAGACCGCCTCATAACAGTCCATGAGGTCCTCGCGCTCGCGGAAGCAGTACAGAAACACGGTCATGGCGCCGACGTCGAGCGCGTGGGCACCAAGCCACATCAAGTGGTTCAGGATGCGCGTGATCTCATCGAACAGCGTGCGTATATACTGGGCGCGGATCGGGGCCTCGACGCCAAGCAGTTTCTCGATGGCGCGCACGTAGCCGTGCTCGTTGCACATCATCGACACATAGTCGAGCCGATCCATGTAGCCGATGCTCTGATTGAACGGCTTGGACTCCGCCAGCTTCTCGGTGCCGCGATGCAGCAGCCCGATGTGCGGGTCGGCCCGCTCGATGACCTCGCCGTCCATCTCCAACACCAACCGCAACACGCCATGGGCAGCAGGATGCTGCGGGCCGAAGTTCAGTGTGAAATTGCGGATTTCAGGCATGGCCAGCTCCGGCGACGGACTTTGCGAGATCATCTTCGTCGGACAAATAGCGGCTGTCGCTGCGGATGACCTTCGGCACCAGCACGCGCGGCTCGATCTCAACCGGCTCGTAGACCACGCGCGCCTGCTCCGGATCGTAGCGCATCGCCACATGGCCACTGAGCGGGAAGTCTTTGCGGAACGGGTGCCCGACGAAACCATAATCGGTCAGGATGCGGCGCAGGTCCGGATGACCACGAAACAGGATGCCGAACAGATCGAAGGTCTCGCGCTCGAACCAGTTCGCGGCGCTCCAGATACCGACCACGGAATCCACCATCGGCTGCGCACCGCCGGCATACACCCGCAGACGAAGACGGCGGTTGTATTTCATAGACAGCAGGTGATAGACCACGGCGAATCGCCGAGAATCATCGGCATCGAGCTCGATATCGCGGTCGACACCACGGCCGAATCCGGTCGTGGACGCGTCGGTGGTCTCCCACTCCGACTTGCCGAAAGCCGCATAATCGACACCGCAGACGTCGATCAACTGCTCAAAATGCAGTTCGGTGTCAGTGTGCAACGCCTCACACAGCCCAAGCAGCTCGGCCGTGGGCAGAGTCAGCGTCAGCTCGCCGAGGTCCGACCGCAGCTCGAAGCCGTCGCCGGACCAGCGCTCTGTCAGCTGTTCGGCGAGGGCGTCCAGGCGAGCGTCGCCGGTGGAAAATAACTCGGTTGTCATGATTTCCTTGCGTCCCGACGGATCGGTCTAGCGGGCGATAGTGTTGGTGCGGCGGATCTTGTTCTGCAACTGCAGAATGCCGTAGAGCAGCGCCTCGGCGGTCGGCGGACAACCAGGCACATAGACGTCCACCGGCACGATGCGATCGCAGCCGCGTACCACCGCATAGGAATAATGGTAGTAACCGCCGCCATTGGCGCAGGAGCCCATGGAAATGACCCAGCGCGGCTCGGCCATTTGGTCGTAGACCTTACGCAGCGCCGGCCCCATCTTGTTCACCAGCGTGCCGGCGACGATCATGACGTCGGACTGGCGCGGGCTGGGCCGAAAAATGATGCCGAAACGATCGAGGTCATAACGCGCGGCGCCCGCGTGCATCATCTCGACCGCGCAGCAAGCGAGACCGAAGGTCATGGGCCAAAGCGAACCGGTCCGCGCCCAGTTGATCAGCTTGTCGGCTGAGGTGGTGACGAATCCCTCTTCAAGAACGCCCTCTATGCTCATGCGTCTGCTCCCAGGTGCCTGTTGACGCCACAATCCCGGCCGGTGCTCATTCCCATTCTAGGGCGCCCTTCCGCCACTCGTAGATGAAGCCCACGACCAATATGCTGAGAAACACGAACATGGCCAGGAATCCTGCCATCCCGAGTTCCTCAAGGACTACCGCCCAAGGAAACAGGAACGCAATCTCAAGATCGAAGATGATAAACAGGATGGCGACCAGATAGTAGCGCACGTCGAACTTCATCCGCGCACTTTCGAACGCCTCGAAGCCGCACTCGTAAGGCGAGTCCTTTTGCTGATCCGGCCGCCGAGGACCGAGCGCCATGCCAAGCATCCGCGGCAGGACGCCGATCAGCAGCGCGACCAAGACGAAGATCAGGATGTGGAGATAGTCCTCAAGCATCGGAATGCCTCTCCTTTATGGTTAGTATTACGCCTGATCGCCAGGGGCCGGCAGTCTAGTGCACTCAGAGCCGGAGTGTCAAGCCAGGATAAAGCCAATTAACACTTAGTTATCAATATTTTATTTGCTATCTGCGCGCAAAATAAAAGCGGCTTTCGCTACTGCGAAGCCGCTTTTGAGATGGTGCCGACGGCCGGACTCGAACCGGCACGGCTTGCGCCACTGCCCCCTCAAGACAGCGTGTCTACCAATTCCACCACGTCGGCAATAATTGTTCCGCCACTCCGCCAAGCCGCTGCACGATAGCTGATCAGTCTGCCACCGGAACATCACCATCGTTGGATTGCGACGAAGACGTCGGCGGCTCGGTGGGCGCTTCAGACGCGCCGTCAGCGGTCGCCGTCGGTTCCGCGGTAACGGCGTTGGTGCCCTCCCCCGCGGTCGGGAGATCACTCAGGTCCGTCGACGGGATGTCGGCAGCCGGCCCAATATCCATGGGAAGATCGGGAAGCGGAATGTCGCCCGTATCGATCACCATGGGTGGAGGTGCCTCGACGCCGTCCATCAAACCCTCGGGCTCGCCAACTTGCGCCGCGAAGTAAGCGAGCGTCATGCTGGTCAGAAAGAACAGCGTCGCCAAGACCGCCGTCGAGCGCGTCAGAAACGACCCTGATCCTTGTGCCCCGAACACGGTAGATGATGCGCCGCTGCCAAAGGCAGCGCCGGCGTCGGCGCCGCGGCCATGCTGAATCAGGATCAGACCAACCAGTCCGAGAGCCAGCGCGAGATGCAGCACGGTAAGTATCAGTTGCATTGCAGAGATCCGTTTTTTTGGGCGCGCGAATTTGGGCGCGCGGCCGGCCACCGACTGGAGCCGCTCAGGCGTGGGCGTCGCCGGCCTTGCAGATGGCCAGGAAGTCCGCCGCTTTGAGCGCCGCGCCGCCGATCAGGCCGCCGTCGATGTCCGCCTGCCCGATCAATTCTTCGGCGTTGTTGGGCTTCATGCTGCCACCATAAAGGATCTGAACCTTGTCGGCCACGTCCTGGCTCTTGGCAGCGATACGTGCTCGAAGAAAGGCATGTACTTCCTGCGCCTGCTCAGGAGTCGCCGTGACGCCAGTCCCGATTGCCCAGACGGGCTCGTAGGCGATGACACCCTGACTGAGGGCATCGGCACCGTGCAGATTCATCACGCCGTCGAGATGGTTCGCAACGACGGCCTCGGTCTTACCGCCTTCACGTTCTTCGAGCGTCTCGCCAACGCAGAGTATAGGCGTCAGTCCCTGCGCGACGGCCTGGGCGTACTTGCGTGCGATGATGGCATCGGTCTCGGCATTGAACAGACGTCGCTCGGAGTGACCAACAATCGCGTATTTGCAGCCGAAATCCTTCAACATGATGGCCGAGACCTGACCGGTGAAGGCACCGCTTTCTTCCCGGGAAACGTCTTGCGCACCATAATCCACCGGTGTCCCGGACAGAATCTCCTCGGCGAGATAAAGGTAAGGGAATGGCGGACAAACCGCGACGGCAGACCGGCCTACCGCGCCGATGCCAGCCTTGATGCCGTTAAGCAGGTCGACGGTGTCGGCCTTGCTTCCGTTCATCTTCCAATTACCGGCAATCAACGGCTGTCGCATGATGAACCCCTACCCGTGAAAAGCCCGGCATCATAGCCCCAAGGCAAGCGTGGCGCAAGCAGAAGGCTCTCCGACTTGCCGTTTACACTTCCACGGATCATCAACAGTGCATTAGACTGGCGCGATGGCTAAAGGAAAGAAAACCGGCAACAAGAGCGGCGGCAACAATACCATCGCGCTGAATAAAAAGGCGGGGCATGAGTACCTGATCGAGCAACGTATCGAATGCGGTCTCGTGCTGGAGGGTTGGGAAGCGAAGAGCTTTCGCGCGGGCCGCGTGCAGCTCAAGGAGAGCTACGTCAAGATCCTGCACGCCGAGGCTTTTCTGATCGGCGCCCACGTTTCGCCGCTGGCCTCCGCCTCGACCCACATCAGCCCGGACCCCACTCGTACCCGTAAGCTGCTGCTCAAGCGCGCCGAACTGAATCGCCTGATCGGTCAAACGGAGCGGGCCGGCTACACGCTCGTACCCACCGCACTCTATTGGAAGGGAGGCCGTGCAAAGTTGGAGATTGGCCTCGCGAAGGGCAAGAAGCTGCATGACAAGCGCGCCACGGAGCGCGACCGCGACTGGCAGCGCGAGAAGGAGCGAATCTTCAAGCAACACTGAGCGGGAGAGACAGCCCCGCCCTGTCAACACTGACCGCCGCGAGGACGATCAGATCGCATCGATCACCGGCTGACGCTCGGTCGCATCTGGATCTCGGCCCGATTCGAAGCTTGCACTTGATCCTATCGGTCGGGCGCTGCTCCATGCTGTGCGGCTGTCAGTCGGGACGACACTCAACCGCGGGCAGCGCGCTTGCGTTCGTGCTCTTTAAGAAAACGCTTGCGGATGCGGATGGCCGACGGCGTGATCTCGACCAGCTCGTCATCCTCGATGAACTCCAGCGCCTGCTCCAACGAAAAGCGGATCGGCGGCGTCAGCAGGATGTTTTCGTCGGAACCCGCGGCACGGATGTTGGTCAGTTGTTTGGCCTTGAGCGGATTGACCACCAGGTCATTATCCCGCGAATGGATACCGACGATCTGGCCCTCATAGACCTCGTTTCCGGGTGACGCGAGCATCCGGCCGCGCTCCTGCAGATTGAACAGGGCGTAACCGAGCACCTTGCCCTGGGCGTTTGAGATCATTGCGCCGTTGCGCCGCGGCGCGATGCCGCTCTGGTTGGCCGGGCCATAGTGATCGAACACATGGTATTTCAGGCCCGTGCCTGAGGTCAGCGTCATGAACTCGGTCTGAAAGCCGATCAGACCGCGGGACGGGATCTCGTAGTCCAGCCGAACACGCCCCTTACCGTCCGGCACCATGTCCTTGAGCTCACCGCGGCGTTCACCCAGGGCCTGCATGATGGCACCCTGATTAGCCTCGTCGAGATCAACGGTCAGCTGCTCGTAGGGCTCGCAAATTTTTCCATCGATCTCTCGGAATATGACCTCCGGCCGCGAGACGGCCATCTCGTAGCCCTCCCGCCGCATATTCTCCAATAGGATGGATAAATGCAGTTCGCCACGGCCAGAGACGCGGAACTTTTCCGGGTCGTTGCCCTCCTCCACTCGCAGCGCGACATTGTGGATCAGCTCACGCTCCAGCCGATCCTTGAGCTGACGGGAGGTCAGGTACTTGCCCTCTTTGCCCGCGAACGGTGATGTGTTGACCTGGAAGGTCATGGTCACCGTGGGTTCGTCGACGGTCAGCGCGGGCAGGGCCTCGACCATGTCTGGATGACAAATGGTGTCCGAGACGTTCGGGGCATCTATACCCGTGAGCGCGACAATGTCGCCGGCACGCGCCGACGGCACTTCGGTGCGCTCCAGGCCCATATAACCGTAGACCAGTCCGATCTTGGCACGCTGGGTCACGCCGTCGCGCTTCACAACTATTACCTGCTGATTCGGTTTTACGCCGCCACGCTGAATTCGGCCTACGGCGATGGCACCCACGAAGGAGCTGTAGTTGAGTGTCGAGACCTGCATCTGAAAAGGCCCCTCCGGGTCGACGTCCGGCGCCGGGCAATGCTCGACGATGGCCTCGAACAGCGGCGTCATATCGCCGTCGCGCACCTTGTCCTCGACACCGGCGTACCCGTTGATGGCTGAGGCGTAGATGATCGGGAAATCCAACTGCGCGTCGCTGGCGCCGAGGCGGTCGAACAGCTCGAAGACCTGATCGATCACCCAGTCCGGCCGCGCGCCAGGCTTGTCGATCTTGTTGACGACGACGATCGGGCGGAGCCCGTGCTCGAAGGCCTTGCTGGTGACGAAGCGCGTCTGCGGCATCGGCCCCTCCTGGGCGTCGACGAGCAGCAGAACGGAGTCGACCATGGACAACACCCGCTCGACCTCGCCGCCGAAGTCTGCGTGCCCCGGCGTGTCGACGATGTTGATGCGGTACTCTTGATCGTTCAGCGTCAGGCGCAGCGCGGTGTTCTTTGACAAGATCGTGATACCACGTTCCTTCTCCAGATCATTGGAGTCCATAACCCGCTCCACCGGCCCGAACCGATCACCGAGAGTGCCGGACTGCTGAAGAAGCCTGTCGACCAACGTGGTCTTGCCATGGTCGACATGGGCAATGATCGCAATGTTGCGAAGGGTCTCGATCACGGGAATAGTTCCTCGAGCGTCATTCGGACGCGGGCAAATGACAGCGTCGGTCCGGGAGGCGTGTGGCGGCCGACGAACGCGGCCTGAGCGAAGCTCGCCACTATAGCCTAACCCGGCATTGCTGTCGGCCACTTTCGCACCTGATCGACGCCTGATTGGGCCCTGGGGATAGACCCGATACCGAAACAGTAGCTTGGCAACAAAAGCTGAGGTCGTCTTGCGTTTTGAGACGCAAGGCGCTTTGTTGTATTTATTATTCGCAGATGCCAACAACAACTGTGGATAACTTTGTGGGCAACAACGGGAAACAATGTCCTATCCCGTCAGAGCACTGAAACCCTGACAGGTTGGCGCATTTTTGGCCAACCCTCCAAGCGACTGTTTTAATTGGAGTCAGGATCGACCCCCGACCCGCTTCATCGGGTCGAACAGCGGCGCGACCGACCAGAGCCAGCAATGTGCACAACCGAAATGCTCGCAGCCCTCCCGCGCCGGAGCAGCGCTGGTGTATCGCATGCCCCCTATTGAAGAGCGCTTTCTGCTATGGCCAGCGGTCATGTGCCGTCGGCGACCAGACAAAACGGCAACTGCGTTTCGCTATTCCGCGCCGACTTAGGCCGGGTTCGGCGCGATTGTCCGCGGCTCGCGGATGAACCCCGCGGCAGCCCAGCCTGCGCATCTCTTAGCAGCCGCCTCGGATTCTGGGACCACACATCCCTGTGCCCATTCAGCGCGCCACGGCTGAATCACTGTCTATCAGTTAGTTGGTCAGGCTCCGGCTTTGCGGCGACTGGCAACGCGCTTGCTGGTAATGGCCCCTCGCATCATGAACAGCACGAAAAGGCTCGCAACGAAGCCCGTCGCGGCCATCGCCATGCTTACCGTCAACGGCTTGGTCTGTGGATCAGCGATGCCGAAGAAGTTGCCGACGCCGATCAGCGTCGGATTGTCACCAGGCACCATGATCAGATAGGCACAAAATACCAGGAATACCCCAAAAAACAGTAGTTTATAGTCCATCTGGACAGCTGCGACCAGGGTCGTGAAGGCCAGCAGATAGAGCACGAGTGCCGTGTACTGCTGATCGCTCATCAGCTCGCGTATACCTTGGGCATTGAGGACATAGAGCAGGCCGATCAACAGACCCCATTGAATGATCTGCCTGATCAGATACCAAAGACGACTGTTGTCGGATACGAACGCCTGACTCCAACCGGAGACCAGTGATATGACGGCGACGACGGGGACAAAGATCTCCCAATACTTGTAGGTTGCGGCCATATCCTGCTGGCTGAGCCAGAACAGGACGATGGCTGCACCGAATAGGACGAGCAACGGCAGCAGTGACATCATCAGCGAGCTGGATTCGCCCTTGTTTTTCGCCGGTGCGGCGGTTGTATCTTCTGACACGGCTTTGCCTCCAACGGGGCTAGAGGGTGATGCCGAAGGTCCCGGTGCCCGCACAATCAAGTTAGGCGGGTACCGACACGCCTGCGCCGGATTTCAAGGTTCGGATGGGCGCAGACGCCAGTGGACCGTCGGCGTAACGAACCTCAGCTTAGTGTAAACCATTTCCCATTTGTGTGAAGCAAGATTGACACATTTTTGACATATTATATGTCAACTGCAGTTGACGCTGGCCGACGATCGCCTTGAGCGGATATCCCGAGACGCGGTCAAAAAGGCCAGATCAGCGGCACAAGAGCCACCGTCACGGCGCCTACCAACAGCGTCAGCGGGATGCCAATGCGCAGAAAATCGCCGAATCTGTATCCACCCACATTGAACACCATTAGGTTGGTCTGATAACCCACCGGTGTGGCGAAACTGGCGGAGGCGGCGATCATGAGCGTAACCATGAAAGGTAACGGACTGACATCCATGAGCTGCGCTGCGTCCATCGCGATTGGGAACACCAGAACCGCGGCCACGTTGTTTGTGGCAAGCGCCGTCAGCAGCGCAGCGGCAACGTACACCAGCACAAGGGATACCCATCGCTGGCCTTGGGCGAGGTCGATCAACGAGCCAGCCAGCAAGGTTGCGGCACCGGTCTTCTCGAGCGCGGCACCGATTCCAAACGAGGTCGCGATCACCACTAGCACCTGCCAGTCCGGTGCGCGTCGAGCCACGCGGCCTGGGGTGCAGCGGGTGAGGACCATGGCTCCCGCAGCGAGAAGCGCGGCCTCGAGCATCGAGAACAGCCCGAGCCCGACGCTGACCACCATGACGGCGACGATGCCGATGGCAATCGGTGCACGGCTATGTTCGATTGGGTGGGTGTCGCCAAGCTGGCTGACGACGTGGAAATCCTTCGAGTTGCGTTGCTGCAGGATGAACTCGGGGCGTGTCTCCAAGAGCAAGGTGTCGCCTGGCTCAAGCACGATGTCGCCGATTTTACGCCGCACGCGCTCGCCGTTACGCGACAACGCAATGATCACCGCGTTGTAATGGGCGCGGAAACGCCCCTCGCGGACGCCCCGGCCGATGAGCGGTGACTTGTTGGAGAGCACGGCCTCGACGAAGCAGCGGTCCTGGCGCGCACCGCCTAGCTTGAAGACCTGGTTCGTAGCCGGTGCCAAACCGCGAATCTGCAGCAAATCCATGACCGAGTCGACGATGCCGGCGAATACAAGCCGATCCCCATCCTGCAAGATCTCCTGCGACGACACCGCGGGAATGATCTGCCCCTGACGCTCGATCTCGATCAAGAACAGACCAGGCAACTGGCGCAGACCGGCGGCCTCGATACTATTCCCGGCGAGCGGACTGTCGGGCGTCACCAACATCTCCGTGGTGTAGCGGCGCACATCCTCGTAGCTCTCCGCAGCGGGGGTGCGAGCCGGCAGCAATCGGTGACCGGCGACCACCAGAAACAGTAACACCGTTGCCACAACGGGCAGACCAATCCAAACCAACTCGAACAGCCCCAACCCGGGTCCGCCAGTTCGCTCGGTGTATAGTCCGTCCACGACGAGATTGGTACTGGTGCCGATCAGCGTGCAGGTACCGCCGGCAATGCTCGCGTAGCTGAGCGGGATTAGCAGTCTTGACAGCGACAAACGATGCCGTTTCGCCCAGTCCTGCACGGCGGGTATGAAAATGGCGACCACGGGCGTGTTGTTCAGGAACGCACTCAAGGCCGCAACAGGCAGCATGAGTCGCAGACGGGCGTCGTGCTCGCCTCTGGGGCGCCCCAGCAACGATCGCCCTATCCAGCCTACCGCGCCGGTCTCGGTCAGCCCCGTGACCACCACGTAGAGCACCGCCACGGTCAACATGCCGGGGTTCGAGAATCCCGCCAGTGCCTCTTGCGGCGTCAACACACCGGTGACTAGGAGCAGCGTCAATGCACCAGATGTCACGATATCCGGTGCAATACGAGTTCGCACGAACAGCACGAAGCAAAGCACGACCAAGCCCATGCTGAGCCAACCCGGCCAACCGAGTGTGGCGACAGTCAGTTGCGTTGCATCGATCATCGGCGTCGGACTGCTGTGCGGCATTAGGTCTCCCTAGAAAAGGGTCGCATGCCAAGAAAACAAAGGCCGGGACCGTCTAGCCGGTGCATCAACAAAAAAGGGGCGCCGATGCGCCCCTTGTCCATCACTCCGCTACGGCCGAAAAGCTCAGTTGATCTTCGGATCCAGGTCGCCGCTCGAGTAACGACCGGTCATCGCCTCCAGGGACAAGGGCCGGATCTTGCCTGCATTTCCAGCTGTTCCGAAGGATTCGTAGCGGTCCTTGCAGATTTGCTTCATGGCCTTGGTGGCGACCGTGAAGAACTTGCGCGGATCGAACTCCTTGGGGTTCTCGGCCAGGAACTTGCGGATGGCGCCAGTGGAAGACATACGCAGATCGGTGTCGATGTTCACCTTACGTACGCCATTCTTGATGCCTTCGGCGATCTCCTCGACCGGCACCCCGTATGTCTCACCCATGTCACCACCATATTCGTTGATGATGGCGAGCCATTCCTGCGGCACCGACGAGGAGCCATGCATGACCAGGTGGGTATTCGGAATGCGCCGATGAATCTCCCTGATGCGCTCGATCGCAAGAATGTCGCCGGTCGGAGGACGTGTGAACTTGTAGGCGCCATGTGAGGTGCCAATGGCGATGGCGAGTGCGTCGACGTTGGTCTTGGCGACGAAGTCGGCGGCCTCTTCCGGATCGGTCAGCAACTGATCATGGCTCAATGTACCCTCCGCACCGATGCCGTCTTCCTCGCCGGCCTGGCCTGTCTCCAGCGAGCCCAGACAGCCGAGTTCGCCCTCGACGGAAACGCCGCAGGCATGTGCCATGGCGACAACGGTCTTGGTGACGTCGACGTTGTAGTCATAGCCGGAGGGCGTCTTGCCGTCTTCACCGAGAGACCCGTCCATCATGACCGAGCTGAAACCGAGCTGAATGGATCGCTGACAAACCGCGGCCGAGGTGCCGTGATCCTGATGCATGCACACCGGGATGTGCGGCCACTCCTCGATTGCCGCCAGGATCAGGTGGCGCAGGAAAGGCGCACCGGCGTACTTGCGCGCGCCAGCGGAGGCTTGCACGATAACGGGGGATTCGGTCTCGTCGGCCGCCTCCATGATGGCGCGCATCTGTTCCAGGTTGTTGACGTTGTAAGCGGGCACGCCGTAGCCGTGCTCGGCGGCGTGATCCAGCAACTGACGCAGTGAAATCAAGGCCATTGGGGCTCTCCTCTGTCTGACGGTTAACGATGACGGTGCATTGGGGACGATCGCTCAGTCGTCGGCAAGACGTTTGTGCTCGCCGACGCGCATAATTTTCATGATGTTGGTCTGTCCTTCGACGCCGCCGCGGTCGCCCTTGGTGATGATCACGAGGTCGCCATCGACGACAGTTCCTTGCCGCAGCAATTCTTCGATGACCTCGCGGTTGACTTCGTGCATATCTTTGGAAGCAACGTCGAAGTCTATCGGGTATACACCGCGATAAAGCGTAACCTTTCTGCGGGTATGAACGAATCTTGTCAACGCGTAAATGGGGATGCCGGTATTGAGCCGCGACATCGATTTCACGGTAGCACCGGATTCGGTCAGCGCGGCGACGGCCTTCACGCCCAGGTGGTTCGCAGCATACATCGCCGACATCGCGATTGCCTCGTCCACACGCTCGAAGCGCGTGTCGAGCCGATGACCCGATTTGCGCCGATAGGACTCGGATTCGGCGCAGATGCGGTCGAGCGCTGCAACTACCTTGGCCGGATACTTGCCGATCGAGCTCTCGGCAGACAGCATCACGGCATCGGTGCCATCCAACACGGCATTTGCCACGTCGAAGACTTCCGCGCGGGTTGGTATCGGGTTGTCGATCATCGATTGCATCATCTGCGTCGCAGTGATCACGACGCAGTCATGGGTGCGGGCGTCGCTGATCAGGCGCTTCTGCACAGCCGGCAGTTCCGCGTCACCAATCTCGACGCCGAGGTCTCCGCGAGCCACCATGATGACATCCGATGCCTTGATGACGTCGGCGGCACACTCCAATGCCTCGGCCCGCTCTATCTTCGCCACGATGCCGCCGGAACCGCCGGCCTGGCGGAACAGCTGGCCAGCGAGCGCGACATCGTCGGCGCTGCGAACGAACGAGACCGCCAGATAATCGGCGTCGACGGACGCTGCAAACTCGATGTCGGCCTTATCCTTGTCCGTCAGGGCCGGTGCGGACAGTCCGCCGCCGCGTTTGTTGATGCCCTTGTTATTCGACAGCTTACCGCCGACCAGGACCGAACAGTGGATGCAACGGTCATCGATGCCGTCGACCAAGAGCTCGATGGCGCCGTCGTCCAACATGAGCCGGTCGCCGGCAATCAGGTCATCGGCGAGCGCGGCATAGGTACAGCCGACGCGATGTTCGTCGCCGGAATCCAGCGGGCAGTCCAGGTCGATATGAAAGTCGTCACCGGCTGACAGCACAACATGGCCTTGGACAAAACGTCCGATGCGGATCTTCGGACCCTGTAGATCGATGAGCACACCGATGGCCTGCCGCATGGCATTGGCCACCGCGCGAATCCGCTCGACACGGTTGCGATGGCGTTCGTGGGAATCATGGGACATGTTCAGCCGAGCGACGTTGAGCCCGGCGGAAACCATCTCCTCGAGGACTCCGGGGAAGTCGGTCGCCGGCCCCAGGGTCGCGACGATCTTTGTACGTCTGGGCATAGGAGTTCCGGGTGACGGCAAATTGTACAGCAGCGTCTCGATTCAGCTCGCAAGATCAGGCGCCAAACCACTCGAAGCGCTTGCACGCGCGCCGAAAAAGCAGATAGATGAAGAACTCATCTGCGAGAATTCGAGTGATCTGTGGGCTCGACCAGACCAGGACGAGGTCCGCGAACTACGTGCGGTCATACCGTTCTCAAGTCTTAAGCGCACCTGCACTCGGTCAGGATTTCAAGCACTTAAGACGATCGCCGGAAAACCTCGTACCAGATGACGTTGGCTTGAGGTTCGCCTTCAAGGAGCACCGGCAGGCGTCAAGACAAGTCAGCTGGTATGAGATTTGACAGAAATCGCCTTAAGTGACTTGGCCCCTCGTCTGCGCCCGCCACAACGCGAAACTAGTCCTTCGCCCTTGCCTCCAACATCGCAACTGCAGGCAGCGTTTTCCCCTCCAGGAACTCCAGGAAGGCGCCGCCAGCTGTGGAAATGTACGACACCCTATCGTAGATGTCATATTTCTGGATCGCGGCGATGGTGTCACCGCCACCGGCCAGCGTGAAAGCATCGGTTTCGGCGATGGCCATGGACACGGTCTTGGTGCCAGCGCCGAACTGATCGAACTCGAATACGCCCACCGGGCCATTCCAGACAACGGTGCCGGCCTTCATAATAATCTCGGCCAGCTCCTCAGCACTGTCGGGGCCGATGTCAAAGATCATATCGTCGTCGGCGACGTCGCTCGCCGCCTTCAGCACCGCCGGCTCGTTTTCGTCAAACCGCTTTCCGCAAACTACGTCGGTGGCAATCGGGATGGTGGCACTGCGGGCGGTCATCTTTTCCATCAGTGCCTTGGCCGTATCGACCAGATCGGCCTCGCACAGGGACTTGCCCACGTTATTTCCAGCGGCCTGCAGGAAAGTGTTCGCGATACCGCCACCGACCACGAGCTGGTCGACCTTCTCCGACAACGCCTCGAGCACAGTCAGTTTGGTTGAAACCTTGGAGCCGCCGACGATCGCGACCATTGGCCTTGCCGGATCGGCGAGGGCCTTGTTCAGCGCATCCAACTCAGCCGCGAGCAGCAGACCGGCACAGGCGATGGGCGCGAATTTACCGGCACCGTGGGTCGAGGCCTGCGCGCGATGGGCGGTGCCGAAGGCGTCCATGACGTAGACATCGCAAAGTGCCGCGTAGCGTTGGGACAGACCTTCTTCGTCCTTCTTCTCGCCCTTGTTGAAGCGCACGTTCTCCAGCAACACCAGCTCGCCGTCGGCGACCTCCGGGGCAGTCTCAAGGTAGTCCGTCACCACCCGCACCTCGCGCCCGAGTTTCACCCCCAAATCCGCGGCCACCGGTGCCAGCGAGTTCTCCTCGGAGTAGACACCCTCCTCCGGACGACCAAGGTGCGACATGACCATGACCTTGGCACCCGCATTCAGGCAGTGTTCAAACGTCGGCATCGACGCGCTGATACGTGCATCGGACGTGACCTTGCCATTCTTGATCGGGACATTCAGGTCGGATCGGATCAGTACGCGCTTACCGGCGAGATCGAGATCGGCGAGTTTGATGAAGGACATACAGGGTGCCTCGTTAAAGGTTTGTTTCAAGATTGGAGCGATCTGGAAAACCCGACATGGCTTTCCACATAGCTCGTGACCATCAATGAGATTCAAGGCGCATGTAGCGAGGAAGAGGCAACGTGGCCCTCCCCCTCGCAATTGGTTACCCGCTGCCGGTCACTCAGTTCGCGACGTGCTCCACCATGCGGAGCATATTGCAGGTGTACCCGTATTCATTGTCGTACCAGGAGACGACTTTGACGAAGGTGCTGTCCAACATAATGCCGGCACCGGCGTCGAAGATCGACGGCGTGCCGCAGCCGCGGAAATCGGTGGAGACCACCTTCTCATCCGTGTAGGCCAGCACGCCGGCCAAGCTACCGGATTCCGAGGCCGCCTTCATCGCAGCGCAGATATTGTCGTAGCTCGCCTCCTTGTCCAGCTCGACGGTCAGGTCCACGACCGAGACGTCCGAGGTCGGCACACGGAAGGCCATGCCGGTCAGTTTGCCGTTCAGCTCCGGCATGACCTTGCCGACGGCCTTGGCGGCTCCCGTCGAGGAGGGAATGATGTTCTCGAGGATGCCACGGCCGCCGCGCCAGTCCTTCTGGGAAGGTCCATCGACGGTCTTCTGCGTGGCGGTCGCCGCATGCACCGTGGTCATCAGGCCACGCTTGATGCCCCAATTGTCGTGCAGGACCTTGCTCACGGGAGCAAGGCAGTTGGTGGTGCAGGAGGCCGCCGAGACGATGGCTTGGCCAGCGTAGCTCTCGTGATTCACGCCATAAACGAACATCGGCGTCGCATCCTTGGATGGCGCGGACTGGACCACCTTCTTGGCGCCAGCGACCATGTGTTTTTGACAGGTCTCTTCGGTCAGGAAAAAGCCGGTGCACTCAATGACAAGCTCGGCGCCGATGTCGTCCCACTTCAGATTCGCTGGATCGCGCTCGGCTGTCAGCCGAATGGCCTTGCCGTTGACGATCATGCTATTGCCGTCGACGGCGATGTCGCCTTGGAAGTTGCCGTGCACCGAGTCGTACTTGAGCATGTAGGCCAGATAGTCGGGATCCAGCAGATCGTTGATGCCGACTACCTCAATGTTCGGGAAATCCTTCGAGATCGCGCGAAAGGCCATGCGGCCGATACGGCCGAAACCGTTGATACCTACTTTCAAGGTCATTGGAACACTCCTAGGCAGGGGAAAACGAAAGGTTGCGAGTGACGAGCATCGCGGAGCGAAGCATAACAGCCTCCCCCCGGCGAGGCCCGCCACTCGCTAATCGTGAATCAAAGCAGACCGGTGACGGCCTCGGCCACGGCATTGGCGGTGATGCCGAACTCCTTGTAGACGGCCGGAGCCGGCGCGGATTCGCCGAAGGTATCGATGCCGATAACCTTGCCGTGAATACCGACATACTTGGGCCATAAGCTGGTAACGCCGGCCTCGACCGCGACCCGAGCCTTGACCGCGTCCGGCAGCACCGACTCCTTGTAGTCGGCATCCTGGGCGTCGAAGGTGTCCATCGAAGGCATCGAAACCACACGCACCTTCCGACCCGCGGCAGTAAGCTGATCGAAAGCTGATACGGCCAGTTCCACTTCGGTGCCGGTGCCGATGATAATGGCGTCAGGGGTACCCTCGCAGTCACGCAACACGTAGGCGCCCTGTTCGATGGCGCGCATCTGCTCGTCGGTGCGGCTCATATGCGCGGCACTCTGACGCGAGAAGATCAGCGCCGTAGGGCCACCGGTTCGTTCAATGGCCAGCTTCCAGGCAACCGCGCTCTCGACCGCATCACAGGGGCGCCAGGTGGACATGCGCGGGGTCAGGCGAAGGATGGAGACCTGCTCCACGGGCTGGTGGGTCGGACCGTCCTCGCCAAGCCCAATGGAATCATGTGTGTAAACGAAGATCGGGTTGATCTTCATGAGCGCCGCCATGCGCACGGCGTTGCGGGCGTACTCCATGAACATGAGGAAGGTGGCGCCATAGGGCTTGAAGCCCCCGTGCAGCGTGATGCCGTTCATCATCGCGGACATGCCGAACTCGCGCACGCCATAGTGAATGTAGTTGCCGGAGGCATCCTTCTGGCCGATACCCTTGGAGCCTTTCCATATTGTCAGATTGGAACCGGCCAGGTCGGCGGAACCGCCGAGGAATTCCGGCAGCATCGGGCCGAAACCGTTCAGGGCGTTCTGCGACGCCTTACGCGTCGCAATGGTCTCGGCCTTGGCGTTGACCTCATTGACGAACTCCCAGGCCTTGGCGTCAAAATCCTCCGGCAATTGACCCGTCATGCGACGCTGGAACTCGGAGGCCTCGGCCGGAAATGCGGACTGGTAGGCAGCGAATTTTGCATTCCAAGCCTGCTCGGCGGAGGCCCCACGCTCCTTCGCGTTCCAACCCTGGTAGACATCGTCCGGGATCTCGAACGGTCCATGCGTCCAACCGAGCGCCTTGCGGGTAAGGACGATTTCGTCATCGCCCAACGGCGCACCGTGACACTCTTCCTTGCCCTGCTTATTCGGCGAGCCGAAACCGATAATGGTCTGACAGCAGATGAGTGTCGGCTTGTCGGCAATGGCGCGGGCCTCTTCGATCGCTGCCTTGACCGCCTCGGCGTCGTGACCATCCACTTTCGGGATCACGTGCCAGTTGTAGGCTTCGAAACGCTTTGGGGTGTCGTCCAGGAACCAGGCCGGGGTTTCGCCGTGGCCCCGAACCTCGCCGTCGATGGAGATATTGTTGTCGTCATAGAACGCAATGAGCTTGCCAAGACCGAGCGCGCCGGCCAACGAGGATGCCTCGTGGGAGATCCCTTCCATCAGGCAGCCGTCGCCCAGGAAGACGTAAGTGTGATGGTCGACGATGTCATGGCCGGGCTGGTTAAACTGCGCGGCCAGTACCTTCTCCGCCAGGGCCATGCCGACACCATTGGTCAAGCCCTGCCCCAGCGGCCCGGTGGTCGTCTCGATACCAGGTGCGTAGCCGTATTCCGGATGGCCCGGGGTCTTGGAATGCAGCTGGCGGAACTGTTTCAGGTCGTCGATGGTCAACGCGTAACCGGTCAGATGCAGTAGCGAGTAAAGCAGCATTGAGCCGTGGCCGTTCGACAGCACGAAGCGATCACGGTTGGCCCATGAAGGATTACCGGGATTGTGCTGCATAAAGTCGTTCCACAGCACCTCTGCGATGTCGGCCATCCCCATTGGTGCGCCCGGATGCCCGGACTTGGCCTTTTGTACCGCATCCATGCTGAGCGCGCGGATGGCGTTCGCGAGTTCTTTGCGTGAGGACATAAGTCGCTCCTCTCTATATTGGTTGTTGGAATGACTCTCAGACTGCGATCGGCCGCAGCTGCAGCCGGCAGGGAATTCGGTGGTCGACAGTAGACGCCCTGTCTGCGATGGGCCCTATGATCGGCTTCTGTCCCAGCGCCGCATCGCGCCGAGCGGTAGGACTGACACCTGCGTAGGATGGCACGGAAACCCGGCTATTTTCGCCTAATCGGCGCGCTTGCGCCAAAAAGCTTGCCTTCTCGGATCGGTAACAAGAGTTATGAGATCCTAATATTAAGGATTACCGCTGTCGGGGGGAAGCCCGGATATCCCAAACGGTCGATCTCCGCCTGCGTGAAATGACCCCGCCCGGTATCACAAACCCACGAACCGAGACCTGCCTGAAGTCGGCACCATCAACCCTCTCGCCACTTGATGGAGCAGCCAACACTCGGAATCTGATGCTCGGGTCCCTTCCCGCTCGCGGCGACCGATTTCATCGCCTCGAACAAGTCGCGGCGAACACCATCAGGAGCGGTTTCCTTGCGACTCTCGTCGAGACGGCCCCGGTACTGCAGACCCAGATCCGCGTTGTAACCGAAAAAGTCGGGCGTGCACACGGCACCATAGGCCTTTGCGACCGACTGGGTCTTGTCGATCACATAGGGAAACGGGAAGCCAAACTCGTCGGCAACCCTTCGCATATTTTCGAGCGAATCCTCCGGGTACTCTACGGGGTCATTGGACATGATCGCGACACAGCCAATGCCCAATTCCATGAGTTCTCGCGTGTCGCGGACCAAGCGCTCACGGACCGCTTTCACGTACGGGCAGTGGTTACAGATGAACATCACCAACAGGCCATGCGGACCTTTGCATGTGTCACGCGTCCATGTCTTTCCGTCGACACCGGGGAGCGAGAAGTCGGGCGCCGGCAAACCGAAATCACAGACGGGGGTTTCGAGGGAAACCATAGTGGAATCTCCAGAGGACTCAAAGACGACGACAATGTCGGGGCGCACCTTGTTAACCGAAGCCCCACCGATGCCAAACCTTGTACCCTGTTCACCGAGCACGCACTTCGCTAGACTTGTGGGTCGGCATTTGTCGGAAAACTGTCGAACTCTGTACAGTTTGCCATTGGATTCTACCTATTATGATGTCTGATGATTATTTGTTCACTTCGGAATCTGTTTCCGAAGGCCACCCGGACAAGGTCGCGGATCAGATCTCCGATGCCATCCTCGACGACATCCTCACCAATGACCCGCACCCGGAGCAAGCGCGAGTCGCCTGCGAGACACTGATCAAGACCGGCGCGGTCATCGTCGCCGGCGAGATCAGTACCGAGCATTGGGTTGATTTGGATGAGTTGGTGCGCCGGGTTGTCAACGAGATCGGCTACACCAGTTCCGATGTCGGCTTCGACGGCTCGACCTGCGCCGTGATGTCACTCATCGGCAAACAATCGGTGGACATCGCCCAGGGCGTCGACCGCACAAGCCCAGAGGAGCAGGGGGCCGGCGATCAGGGACTGATGTTCGGCTACGCGACCAACGAAACTGACGTATTGATGCCCGCACCGATCACCTACGCCCACCGTCTGGTCGAGCGCCAGTCGGAGATGCGCAAGACCCACGTCTTACCCTGGCTGCGCCCCGACGCCAAGAGCCAGGTGACCATGCGTTATCGTGACGGCAAAGTGGTAGCAGTGGATGCATTGGTGCTTTCAACCCAGCACGATCCCGATATTGATTACAGCCATCTGCGCGATGCGGTGATGGAAAATATCGTTCTACCAGTTATCCCCGCGCAGTGGGTCCACAAGGACACGAAGATCCATATCAACCCGACCGGCAGCTTTGTCATCGGCGGACCGGTAGGCGACTGCGGCCTCACCGGCCGCAAGATCATTGTCGACACCTACGGGGGAATGGCCCGCCACGGCGGTGGCGCCTTCTCTGGCAAGGATCCGTCCAAGGTCGATCGCTCGGCGGCCTACGCCGGTCGTTACGTGGCCAAGAATATCGTGGCGGCCGGTCTCGCCGATCGCTGTGAGATCCAGATCTCCTACGCCATCGGCGTGGCTGAGCCCACGTCGATCGCGGTTGAGACCTTCGGCAGCGCGAAGATTGACGAGACCCGGATCGCCGAACTGGTGCGCGCGCACTTTGACCTGCGCCCCTACCATTTGATCCACATGCTCGACCTGGTGCGGCCCATGTACCGCCAGACGGCGGCATACGGCCACTTCGGCCGCGAACTCCCTGATTTCACCTG
>JBATTL010000566.1:0-9867 GCA_049670525.1 Thiohalocapsa sp.
TGTCGCCAATCCATGAGCGCATGCCGGTGATCCTGGATGCGGCCGACTACAGCGCCTGGCTCGCTTGATGTCGAGCACCGGGGTGTCGGCAAACGCAACGATCCCGTCGATCACGATGACGCTGCCCTCGACCGCGAGTTCACGGCAGCGGGTCATCGCGATTAGGTACAGCATTGGCCTTGCCCGACCGACCTTACGTCTTCACCCGCACGCGCGTCGTCATTGTCCCGCCCCTTTTCAACGAATCCTCGTGTCCGAACCTGCCCCCCAAGTAGCGTCCGCGCTGTCCCGACCAGCACGCCAGACCACGAATCGTTCCACCGAAAACGGACGTGGCCGTAACGTATCATTACGTCGCCCCTCAGCGAGACGGATGGAGAGTCGCCACCGAAAATCCGCAAAGCATTGTTATCACTTGGTTTGTTTTGGAATCCTGGAAGTTGGCACGCGCTCTGCTTTATCTCTAGCAAGTCCCGCCATCGGCCGGTACCGTTAAGCAACCATCGTTCGCATCGCAAACTGGAGAGCTAACCATGAAGACCCTCATCACCGCCATCGCCGCTACCCTGTTCACCGCCGCCGCCACGACCGTCAGTGCCGCCAACGTCTACCAGGGGTTTGCCGGCAATCCGGACCTGGTCCGTCAGTACAACGCCGTCGAGACCGTCGCCGTGCAGCCCGGAATCGGCAGCGACGTCGATCGCTACCATGGCATCGCCGACGGCAACAACGATCTGTTCAATGTCATGATCGAAGGGCCGACCAACAGCGGCGATGCACCGCAGATCTACTCCGGCGCCCAGGGCAATTCGGACCTGGCCTTCTAAGGGCGGATAGGGCGAATTGTAGGCCGGTCGCTGATCGATCCCGCCAGTCGTATTGCCCAGGCGTCAAGACTGCCCCTTCCATTCGACAGCAACATCGGCCCTGCGCTCTCGCAGGGCCTTTGTGGTCTCTGCAACCAGCGCGAGGAGCCTGACGGCACGTTCCCACGGCTATACTGAGCCTCTACGACACCTGCGGCAACGTGCCCGCGCGTCAACGACATTGCGATCTGGGAAGACGCCGCCACCGAGGTTCCCCATGCAAGTCAACCCTCGGGCCCTGCTGCTGTTCGGCATGGCGGCTGCCGGCGCGGCGTGGTTGGCTGCTAGCGCGTCCGCGCTCAGCTATCAAGACCAACTGCTCGGGGTTGCCGTGCGCCAATCCTTCGGCGATGCGGCGGCGCAGATCGCCCCAGAGCGACCCGAGATCCAAGCCCTGCTGCTCGACTACGCCGACGACGAGCCCTTGATGCTGAAGGCTCGTTCCGCCCTGCTGCGCTACCCCGACAGAGCCCGGCGCCTGCTACCGATCTACGGGGCCGCGTCCGATTTTCAGGATGTGCTGTCCAGATACGGGGAAGCGGTCGTGCTCCCGATCGCGTACTTCATCGAAAACGACCTGACCTCGCTGGAACTGCGCCATGCGCTGCATGAACGCTGGAGAGAACTGCAAGAGATGGCTTCCCCGCTGATCCAGGACCGACCCGCGACTGTCGGGGGCCCGGCGCAGGCGCTGACTCGCGAACTGCAGGGCTGGTATGCCATCAACTTCCTGCGAGAGGACGGCTACGACTTCCTCGGACAATTCACGATCACGCCGGACGGATCAGTCCATTGGCTGCAGACAGAGCGCTTTCTTGAGGGGCTGAGCGGCTTCTTCCTTGGCGCTATCCGGGATCTGGAGACCAAATGGCAGCAGGAAGAGGAGATTGTGGGCTCGGACCTCGCCTGGGCCGCGCTGGACGTCGCGCTGATCGCGACAACGGCGAAGCTGGTCAGGGGCGTGCGAGTGGCCAAGGCAGTCGCGCCAGGCGTCAATGGAACAAAAGCTGAGGGGTTCTCCGGGCGGGTGGCGCTGTTCGGATCCAACGTTTTGGCGCGCAGCGGTCGCCTGGGCGTGGCTGTCGCCCGCTATGGCGCCGTGCCAGCGGCGGTTTACCTGATGATCCGCTATCCGTCGCTGATCAATGCCACGCTGGCGGAGCTGGCGAGCTGGCTTGGGGCGCCGCCCAGGCTGGTGCAGTTCTTGTTCTGGCTCGCCGCCCTTTGGGTTGCTCTGCGCCTAGCCCTATTACTGCTGCGCCCGCTGTCCGCCGCCTTGCGGGCCCTCGGATCGATGGCTGGTACGCTTGCAACCTGGCCGCAGTCGAAACACAGCTAACGTGGCTGAGCGCTGGGGCCGAACAGTTGGTTGTGAGAACGGCGTTCCCTGTGGCGCCCCGCCCTGGTAGTGCAGGAACAGCACCGCAGCCGTGAATCGCTGGTCCTCATCTGCGTAGCCAAGCTCCTCGGCAAAGCTCAGACCGCTCAGAATGTCGTCCTGAGCGAAGCCGCGATGACGAAGCTGCTCCCGTGCCGTGTATTGACGGTCTACGGGCCCTGCAGCCGGAATCTCCATACCCTTACCTCCACATCACGTATACGGTCGATCACTCTAGACTAGCACACCGTGCTCAAAGTGCTTTGCGTCACAGGTTCCGGGACCGATCGCCGAATTTGGCGATCCAGGCTCGCCAATTGGTTTGAGACCGGTGGCGCGAACGGCATTCAGTCGACGCGCCTCTTGAGTACGATAGCGCGACTCGCCCCAGCCGCCGGAGTATCGCAACGCGGCCATGAATCGACCGGGTGCTGGGACGGAAAAAGAGAGCTGACCGTCGAAAATTCGCAAGTCCACGCGACCGCTCACGCAACAGATCGTCACACCCGCCTTGTGATCGCGTCAAGCGATCTGGCAAAGTAAGGCCTGCCCGTTACTAACCCGCACCAGTTCGCCATGTCCTGGAAAACCGCACACCGCTCTTTTTATTATCAGGGCGCACCCGAACCCCAGGATCTGGTCCTCCCGCCGCGTGAGACGGCGATGCTCTGCATCGACGTGCAGAACTATGGCATGGCGCCGCACGATGATCCCGCCGAGTGCGCCCGTTGGGCGCCATTTCACGAGCGAATGCGTGGGACGGTTATCCCAACCCTGCATGACCTGCAGGACAGATTCCGCAACAACGGTATGGACGTGGTCCACGCCCGTATCGCCTGTCTGCTCGAGGACGGCCGCGACCGTTCGCTGAGCCAGAAGATGCCGGGCTGGAACAATCTTCTGATGCCCTTGACCACGGAGGCCTCGCAGATCATCCCGGAGCTCGCCCCGGCCCGCGGAGAGATCGTCGTCACCAAGACCACCGACAGCGCGCTGACCGGCACCAACCTGCGCCTGGTGCTCACGAACATGGGCGTTCGCAATGTCATCGTGACCGGAATCTATACCGATCAGTGCGTCAGCTCCACGGTACGCAGCCTGGCCGACGAGAGCTTTAATGTGGTCTTGGTGGAGGACTGCTGCGCCGCCGGCACCGACGAGTTGCACCGCCAGGAACTCGCCATCATGAATATGATCTACTGCCACGTCGTTACGAGCACCGAGCTGCGCGAAATCATGGGGCTCGACTCACCCTGACGGGATCCAAGAACATGAGCCAAACCCAGCCCAGCACGACCTGCATTCTCGGTGGCTTGGTCGCAGCCTTCTGCCTGACCTTGATTACACCATCCTTTACCGCCGCCGAGACGAGCCGTCTGGAGCTGACGGACGATAGTGTCATTGTCGGCGAGGTCCTCGGCATGAGCGGCGGCCTGTACCGCGTCCGATCGCCGACCTTGGGCACGCTCAACATCGAGTCGTCGCGTATTCGTGCCATCCGAAATGGCGACAGGTCCCCGGACACGCCGGCCCTGAGTGCAAACCAGAGCGCCACCTACGGCCCAGAGATCGACGCACTGCAACGACAAATGGTCGGTGATGCCGGCCTGATGCAGATGATTATGGGTCTGCAGAATGATCCGGCGCTGCAACGGGCGGTGGCCGATCCGGAGCTGATGGGCCTGATCTCCGCCGGTGATATCGACGCCATCCGCGACAACCCAAGCGTGCGCGGATTGATGAGCCACCCTGGCATCCGCGCCATCATCGAGCAATTGCAGTTGCGCTGACGCCCCACAGATCCTCGGCCGCGCCGCTAACCCACTGAAACACCAATCCTTGTGCTAGGATGCCGGTTTTTATCGCGTCGCGGCGCGAGCCTTTCGGAGCCTCTCAGTCTGTCGACAGCGGCCCCAATCGTTCTGTTTTTACTGGAGTTCTCGGTGAAGCAACTGGCCGTTCTCGTCTCGCTGCTGTCTATCTCGCTCGCTCTCTCGGGCTGCGCGTCCACCTCATCGGGGAAGGTAGCGATCGGCAGCATCTCCGACCTGCCGCAAACCATGCTCAACGGCGCCGAGCTCGACGACGCGCGCGCAGTCGCCATGGGCACGGCACGCACCAAGGGCTGGACGATCAAGGATGCGGCCGCAAACCGGCTGTTGCTCGAGCGGGAGTTGTCGAACTCGTCACCCCAAGCAACCGCGCTGGGATCGAGCCTGACGCCGCCAACGATCGAGGTCGAGACCGATTTGGTGGAGCGATCCGAGGGCACGGTTGTCGCCCTGAAGGCGTTTGTCGTCACCAATCCGGGTACGCAGGAAGAGAAGCGCATCGACTACACCTCGGACTACGAAAACCAGCTTCTGATATCGCTGAGTTCGCTGCAATCCGCGTGGCTATCCAGTCGCAATAAGATCGCATCCAAGGTGCCATTGCCTTCGGAACAGGATGCGGAAGAGCAGTCACAATCCCAGAACGATCCGAGTGTCGCCGAACCGGTCGTGGCAGGCACACCGGACTCACCTGGTTTGAGTTCCGCTGATGCATCGCCGGTCGTAGCCGAGCCATCATCCGCGCCTCCACCGCAGTTGTCGTCGGCGCCAACGGCGACCGAGGCACCGGACCTCGGCGTCGCCCAAACCACCTCGGCGCTCCCCGAGGCCAGCGGCGGGGGTCTACCATCCACCGCAACGTCTGCCGCACCGGTCTTGACCGAACCAGCGCCACGCAACGACATGCTGGTGTTGAATAGCAGCAGCCGCAAAGGGCTGTGGGCCTACTACGCCGAGGACTATGCGCGGTTGCGCGGCTGTGCCATCGGTGACCGCGGGGCGGTGCTGATGCAAGAGACACCGACCTTCGAACTGCACGAGGTCGAGTGCGCGGGTTCATCGAACATGCTCCTGAAATGTCAGGGAGGCGTCTGCAACGCAGTTCAGTGATGGGATGATCGGCTTAAGCGAGAAGAATAGGCACCCGCCGCGCGCAGCCGACGCGCCCGCGCCTTCGACCAGCCGCAACACTCCGTCACTATGGCGTGGCGCAATCAAAGCCGCGCCTTGGCTTTTGCTCCTGTTATGCGTCGGCGGCATGCTGTGCAACCCCTTGGTCCGCGCGGCCCCAGGCGACCGCCCCAGCGTCTTTCTGCAAGGCGCATCGGTTCCCCGCGCCAAGGCCTTGGCGTTGGACGCGGCGCTGATCAAAGGCTGGCAGGTAACGAGCAGCGAACCGAATTTCGTCATCTTCGAGACCAAGCTCGAAGTACCCGCAAGCGTCGGCCCCGCCGGCGCCATCCCTCCGGACCGGACCCTATTGCGCATACGCGCCGACTTCGTCGAAACACCGGCTGGTGTCAACACCTACCTCTTCGCCGAGGAGATCTGGTACGCCGGCACGACGAAGGAGTGGATCTCCGACGTGACTCCTCAGTACCGCCGCAATCTCGCAAATGCACTGTCATCACTGCAATCCCAGTGGACGCAATTTTCCCGAAATCATCCCGCGAAAAGCCGCTCCGCAACGGAGGCGCTGGAGACTCAGCCCAAGATACGGGTCGCGCCGACAGAATCGAGGATGCAACCCCGCGTACCCGCTCCACTAAGGCCGCCGTCAAGCGAGGCAATAGCGCCAACCGTCGTGGATGTCGCAGTCGGCACCTGGGCCTATCATGCGGAACAATTCGCGGTCGAACGCGGCTGCTCCCTGAACGAGATCGGTGCGGAGCTGATCTCCGGCGACAGCGCCAGCGAGTTGCATCGCGTCCACTGCGCAAGTGGCAGCAGCGTACTCGTGCGCTGCGATCGGGAGGCCTGCTACGGCGCGCGGTAAGCCCGCCCCCGTAACAGGGATTCCAAACCAAGCATCCCACGGGGCATGTTCGAAATAGGCACTGCGCCTACGCGTACCGCTCCGGCGGGAGAATCGCCGTGCTCGAAAAAGCCGTGGCATTACGGGCCATCGTCATCGTCTGAAGCGCAGGTAGCGTCGTCGCTGATCAGCACCCTTCCCATGCCGCTGACGACCAGCCGCCGCGGCTCCACGCTTTCATCCGACATACAAAAGAAAAAGCTGCCGCCCGCCGCACCAGTCACCGATCCATCGTCTTCGAATGTCACACCATCGGAAAAATTCAGAGTCGAGCGGATATCGACGCCCTTCGCTGGCTTTTGGTACCGCAGCGCCTCGCCAGCGTTCTCATCGACCACGGCGTATCCGGTCGACCATGGTGCCTCAATACACGTCGCCGGGTCCGCGGCATTGACCGGGCAGAGGGTTATGTCGCTGGAGCGAAAAATTGCCTCGGAGCGCGTGAAATTCAGATGGCCAATCATGGTGTTGACCTCGGCACTGCGATTGTTTCGTGCCACCATCGGACCCAACTGCGATACGCCAACCGTGAGCAGAATCACCATGACACTCAGGGCGACCATAAGCTCGATTAGCGTGACACCGACGATTGTCCGACGATTGTTATGCATCAGGTTGAGATCCAGAGGTCTCCACTGACTCCAATTCCAGCACGAGGAGCATCAAAACCGGCGATTGGTCTACGCCCTGGAAATGATGCATGACGCATCTTAGTCACCCGGCTGCACTGGCGATGCGCTCCAGGGCCTGCCCCAGATTCTGCCGGCTCGTTGCGATCGAGATGCGCGCGCATCCATTGAGGCCGAACGCCGACCCTGGCACAAGCGCCACGCCAGCGTGTTCAATCAGGTACTCCGCCAAATCCAGGTCGTTCTGGACACCGTCGAACCGATCGATCAATCCCTGCACTCTTGGAAACACATAGAAGGTGCCATCGGTCGGAAGACAATCGACTCCGGGAATCCTGTTCAATGCGTCGACGACGAAGTCGTGCCGCTCCTTGAAGGCAGTCAGCATTTCACCGATGCAGGCCTGCGAACCCTCGAGTGCCGCCTGAGCCGCGACCTGGGAAATCGAGGTCGGATTGGATGTGCTCTGGGACTGAATCTTCTTCATGGCCTTGATCACCTGTTCCGGGCCACCGGCGTAACCGATACGCCAACCGGTCATGGAGTACGCCTTCGACACGCCGTTCAGTACCAGCGTCCGCGGTGCGAGTTCAGGGCACGCATTGAGGATGTTGACGAATGGTGTCGATCGATCCCAACGGATGTGCTCATACATGTCATCTGTGGCGATTAGGGTCTTGGGGAAGTCTCTGAGCACCTCACCCAGTCCCGCAAGTTCGTCATGGCTATAGGCCATACCAGTAGGGTTGGACGGGCTGTTGAGAACGACCAGGCGCGTTCGGTCGTTCATCGCCGCCTTGAGCTGGCTTGGAGTGATTTTGAAGCGCTGCTCGGCGCCTGCGTGTACCAACACCGGTGCGGCGCCGGCGAGCAACACCATATCGGGATAAGAGACCCAATAGGGTGCCGGGATGACCACCTCATCACCGGGCTCGAGCACGGCTTGGGCCAGGTTGAAGAAGCTCTGTTTGCCGCCGCAGGACACCAGGATCTGCTCTGGCCGATAGTCCAGACTGTTGTCCCGTTGGAATTTGTCGATGATAGCGTGCTTGAGCTCCGCGGTGCCATCGACCGCAGTGTATTTGGTGAAACCGTCACGAATGGCCGCAATGGCAGCCTCCTTGATGTGATCCGGGGTGTCAAAGTCCGGCTCGCCGGCCCCAAGGCCGATCACGTCTTTGCCAGCGGCGCGCAGTTCTTTAGCGCGTGCGGTGATGGCGAGGGTCGCCGACGGCTTGACGGCCTGAACGCGAGCGGAGAGCTTGATAGTCATCGGTATTCGTGCTCCTGTTGGGTCGGAAAGGTTGGATCTGAACCGTCGGAACTGATTTCGCAATGCTGATGGGTTGCGCGCGGGACGCGGCTGGGACGGGCCCTGAGGCCGGTCTGGCATTCGCCATCAGACCCCCAATAGTAACCAAACGCCAACCATTGGGCACCCTAGATCCTGTCGTCTCACCCCGTATTTCCACCGATGACGAAACCCCTCGAACTCGTTAACCAATTCCAGCCGGCCGGTGACCAGCCTGATGCGATCCGACGCCTGGTGGAGGGTCTTGCAGACGGTGAGGCCGGCATGACGCTGCTCGGCGTCACCGGCTCCGGCAAGACCTTCACCATCGCGAATGTCATCGAGCAGGTACAGCGCCCGACCCTGCTGTTGGCGCCGAACAAGACCCTGGCGGCGCAACTCTACGGCGAGATGCGCGAGTTCTTTCCGCACAATGCGGTAGAGTATTTCGTCTCCTATTACGACTATTACCAGCCGGAGGCCTATGTGCCGGCCTCGGACACCTACATCGAGAAGGATGCCTCAATCAACGAGCATATCGAGCAGATGCGCCTGTCCGCGACCAAGGCCCTGTTGGAACGCCCGGATGTCATTCTGGTAGCGACGGTATCGAGCATCTACGGTCTCGGCGACCCACAAGCCTATCTGAAAATGGTGCTGCACCTGTCTCGCGGCGACATCATCGATCAGCGTGCAATTCTGCGCCGTCTGGCCGCGCTGCAATACCGGCGCAACGAGATCGAACTGTCCCGCGGCAGCTATCGCGTGCGTGGCGACGTGATCGATATTTATCCGGCCGAATCCGACGACGAGGCGGTCCGCGTCGAACTGTTCGATGACGAAATCGAGAGTCTGTCCCTGTTCGATCCGCTCACCGGCGAGATCCGACGCAAGGTACCCCGCTACACCGTGTTCCCAAAGACGCACTACGCGACCCCACGCGAAGTGGTGCTCAACGCCGTGGAACAGATCAAGGACGAGTTACGCGATCGCCTGGGCTGGCTCCGTGACAACGACAAACTGGTGGAGGCACAACGTCTGGAACAGCGCACCATCTTTGATCTGGAGATGATGGTGGAAGTCGGCTATTGCTCCGGTATCGAGAACTACAGCCGCTATCTGTCAGGCCGCGGCCCCGGCGAGCCGCCGCCAACGCTGTTCGACTATCTGCCGGCGAACGCGCTGCTGGTCATCGACGAGAGCCATGTCACCGTACCGCAGCTCGGCGGCATGTACCGTGGTGACCGCTCACGCAAGGAGAATCTGGTCGACTACGGCTTCCGGCTGCCCTCAGCGCTGGATAACCGACCGATGCGCTTCGAGGAATTCGAGCAAAAACAACCCCAGGCCATTTATGTCTCCGCCACACCCCGCGACTACGAACACCAGCACTCCGGCGCCACTATCGAGCAGGTGGTACGTCCAACCGGTCTAGTCGACCCCGAGATCGAGGTGCGCCCGGCCTTGAGCCAGGTGGACGATTTGCTCTCGGAGATCGGCTTACGCGTCGCGGACGGCGAGCGTGTGCTGGCAACGACGCTGACCAAGCGGATGGCTGAGGACCTGACGGACTATTTGAGCGAACACGGCGTGCGGGTGCGTTACCTGCACTCCGACATTGACACGGTGGAACGGGTCGAGATCATTCGGGATCTCCGACTTGGCGAGTTCGATGTATTGGTGGGCATCAACCTGCTGCGCGAGGGTCTCGACATGCCGGAGGTGTCGCTGGTCGCGATCCTCGATGCCGACAAAGAAGGTTTTCTTCGCTCCGAGGGTTCACTGATTCAGACCATCGGTCGGGCCGCGCGTAACGCGAACGGCAAGGCCATTCTC
>JBATTL010000567.1:0-2225 GCA_049670525.1 Thiohalocapsa sp.
GAACAATTCCTGACCCGCTTCCGCTTCAAACTCATAAAAGACCATACCTGTGGCCGAAGAGGTCGTTCCGGAAACTTCTTCGCCGATTGTGATGGGTGTGCCGCCATTCAGGATAAAGGGCCTGTAGGTAAAGCTACCATTATCAAAGGCACGGATAATAACCCGATATTCTCCAGACTCAGGGAGCAGCATCGCTTCTTGAGGAGTAAACGTTGCCCCGGAAGGTGCCACAAATGTTAAGGTCATCGCGGTGGTGCGAATAAGAGCGCTCCCCCGAATCTGTGTGCCTGCTGGTGCGGAAAGGAGGTACTCGATCTGTTCCCCGTTGGCCAAGGTGCCCTGGTAGGTTTGATTGAAGCCGGTAATGGGGACTGAAAGATCCCCCTCCAGGATGGTGTTGCGAATACCGTAAACAGAGCTTGTGCTGGGTTCGACAAGAACGCGGTATTCTCCGCTCTCGGGCAGTGCCGTAAAGGTGCTCGGACCGCTCTGATCATTCGGAAATCCAAAGCTGCGGGTTTGGATAATATCTCCTTCCGGACTGACAATGCGGACCGTTCCTTCGAAGTTGGCCGCGTTAAGGAAACGGGTGAATCCGTTAAAGCCCAGCATGGAGTATTTCGTATCAAAAACACCCTGGGCATTCAGCGACGAGTCGAGGCCAAGCACGGCTTCGGCAATCCACGCTTGCTCACCTGCCATCGAGCCGGATTCATCGACAATAAAGACAACATGCGGCGTCACGCCACCGGTTTCGGCGGCAATGATCGAGACTTGCTCAGTCCGTGTCGTACCGGGAGGCGCGTCCAGTACAAGAGCGTTCGGACTCACCGGTCCGCTCGCCGTGCCAGGGAGGCCCACGGAAAAGGCGGTTGGCGCTTCGGTCACAAAGGCCGGGGGATTGTTGGCGGGATCATTGCCCACATTGACGCGATAGGCCTGCGAGGCGACGCCGCCGCGTCCATCTTCAACACGTAGCACCACGCTATGTTCGCCACGTTGTGCCAGCGTCGGCGACAACGTCACCTGACCTGTCGCCGGATTCACGGCCATGCCTTCGGGCTTTGTCGTCAGCGAGTAGGTCACCCCATCGCCATCAGGATCGGTCGCCTGAGCCGAGTAGCTGTAGTCATTACCCAAGGCTGCATCGACGTCGGGTCGCGATTGGAAAGCAGGAGGACGGTTCGCAATTTCGTCCGTGGCCAGAACGGTGAAGCTCTGCTGAGCCGCGCCGCCGCGACCATCGCTCGCTTCGAGCACAATACTATAGGAACCAGGTGACGCAGGGGTCCATGTCAGCGCTCCGGAGGTCCCATTGATTCCAAGACCTGTAGGACCTGCCACCACGGAGTAGCTGATCGTGTCGCCATCCGGATCGGTCGCCACACCCGTGTAAGTAAAGGTTTCGCCAACAAGCGCCTCCGTTGAAGGGGATGACTGCCAGATCGGATCGCGATTGGGTTCGCCCAGAAGGATCAACTCATAAGTAAAGGGCACAGCGTCCGGATTGAGGAACACCAACGAGCGAGCTGGGGTCAAGGCCCCCGCATTCAAGCCATCGGCAGGAAAGAGCGCGCTAAAATTGAAGTAGGGCTGCCCTGACGAGGTGACCCCATCCGGGTTTTGTACTTGCACGTTCGGATCACTGAGTTGATCCACGACGACAATCAGGCTTCCTTCCAGAGGTGCCGCCGTCAGATTGACGACTGCCGCTTCCACGACAAGCGCACCCTGTTCTTCGTTGGCGGACGTAACGGAATAGAGCAATCCCGCCGTCGAGCCCATCTCTCTGAGAGAATTCACATCGACGGCAGGTGCGACGATAAGCGCCGGGCCGGGTTCGGTGCCATCCAGCGGAGGTAGACCATTGAGTGCGACAAAGGTGACTTCGCCAATCGCGACTTCAGTTCCTGTGTCGGTATCGTTATTGATGAGTCGGGCAACAAGCTGGAACTCGGCGCCCGGAGTCAGCGTGGAAATGTCGACATAGATAGTGGTGTCTTCATCCACTACTTCGCTGCCGGCGCCGACGGCGAGCCGGGCGTCTTCGCCTTCCGTGATATTGTAGAAGCTGTCGCGCAGTTCGCCGGTTGTTTCGATAAGCGGAACGCCATCAGCATCGAGAAGCGCGAGTTCGAAGGCATCATTAATCCCTGCCACATCGGTGGAATCGAAAACAAGCTCACGATAGGGAATGGCCAAGGCGCCGGGAGTTTCAGGAACCG